>DRKE01000106.1 GCA_011051925.1 Deltaproteobacteria bacterium | reverse complement strand
GTAGATCGAGTATGCTCTGTCCGGGAAACCCAGGATGTCCATCGACCTCGTGATCCAAGCGCCCAGTACGCCCGCCCGCCGGGCCAGCATCGAATCCATGCGCCTCGCGATGGAAGGGGATGCGGATGGCTGGCTCGACCTCTTTGCCGAGACCGCGATCCTCCAGGACCCCTATGGCCCGTCGCCGATGGATCCCGAGGGCAGGGGATGCATCGGCAAGCGGGAGATCGGGAGATTCGGTGCGGCTTTCATCAAGCCGGATTCGATTCGTTTCGAGATCCGTCAGACGATCACCTCGGGAAACGCCTGCGTGAACGTGGGCACGATCATCGCCAAACGACCCGGCGGAGGCGTGTCGTGGAACGAACTCGTCAACGTCTATGAAGTCGACGAGGCGGGAAAGATCACGCTGCTTCGGTCCTATTGGGATCATGAAGCGAACGCGAAATCGGCGTTCTAGGTTCGGGCTTGCTCTTCGTCGAACGAAGCAACCGGACGGAAAGGCTTCTTGCCGCTCTGGCGGAGAGATTGATGCGGGCCGGCCAGGATCCCCTCGCGCCGGGACTCGTCGTCGTCCAGGGGCCGGGGATGGAGCGCTGGATCGCCCAGTCGATCGCGCGAGAGCACGGCGTCTGCGCGAACACGGAGTTTCCCTTTCCCCGGGAATTCCTCGAACGGATCTTCGGAGCGCTGCCTGACGAATCGCTCGCCCGCTCCCATCCGGGTTGGGAGGTCCGGGGCCTCGTGTGGCGGGTCGCGAAACACCTGGCACGGCTGCGTGACGAACCGGACCTCGCTCCTCTCGCGCGCCATCTCCATGCGGTCGATGCGGACCGGCGGCTCGTCCAGTTGGCCTGGCGGATCGCCAATCTGATCGATCGCTACATCGTCTTCCGGCCCGACTGGGTCGGGAAGTGGACGACCGGGTCCGATCTGCCCGACGCGCGCGACGCGCGCTGGCAGGTCCGCCTGATCCGTGAGATCCGGGCCGAACTCGGCGGGGGACATCTCGCCGATCGCGCGAAGGCATTCAGGGATCGGATCGGAGCGGATTCTTCCGGGGTGCTCGCGGCGGGGCTGCGCCGGGCCTTTCCCGGTGTGGTCGAGATCTTTGCCGTGTCGACGCTGCCGCCACTCTATCTGTCGGCGATCGAAGGTCTCGCCCGGGTGCGTGACGTCCACCTCTCGGTCTTGAGCCCCTCGCGCCACTATTGGGCGGATCTCTGGCGCGAAGCGCGCGATTCATCCGACGGGGAGAAGGGAGGCGGGGGGCTCTTCGACGCTTCACCGATCACACCAGCTGCCTCCCTGCTGGTCGGCCTGGGCCGCCTCGGCAGCGATTTCCAGCGCAATCTCGAGATGCTGGCCGAGGTCCAGGAAGGGGAGCGCGATCTCTTCGAATCGCCTCTGGCGTCGGGAGGGACGCCGAGTCTGCTCGCCCGCTTCCAGGCCCGGATTCTCGAGCTCGACGAAGAGATGGACGACCCTGCCGGACCGTCGGTGGAAGACGGCGGTGCGACGGGACCCCGAATGGATCGCGTCGTCCGTCGGGACGACGATTCGATCCGGGTCCATGTCTGCCATGGCCCACGACGCGAACTCGAAGTCGTCGAGGCCGTTCTGCGGCAGGCATTCGAGCGAGACGAAACGTTGATGCCGGAAGACGTGATCGTCATGGCGCCGCGCATCGACGCCATCGCCGCGGACATCGATGCGGTCTTCGGCGCGTCTTCGGACGACGCGCGTGCGATCCCCTATCGCATCGCCGACCGGGGCGCATTTCGCCGATCGCCGGTGGCGGAATCGTTTCGGGAGTTGCTCGAGCTGCTCGGCGGCCGCGCCTCGAGGAGCGAGGTCTTCGATTGGCTCGCACGCGAACCCGTGCGCGAGCGGTTCGGTTTCGATGAGGATGGGGTCGAGGTCCTTTGCGAGTGGGCCGAGCGGGCCGGGATCCGTTTCGGTCTGGACGAAGGACATCGTGAGCGACTGGGGTTGATCCGGGAGCGGGGCCATACCTTGCGGGGCGGTCTCGACCGATTGGCCCTCGCCCATGCGGTCGGGATCGACGAGGAGGTCTATGAAGGTCTGTCGGCGATCCCGCTTCCGGCAATGGGCGACCGGGCCTGGCTGGGCGCGCTCGGTGACCTCGAATCGATTCTCGGTGAAGCGAGTCGGATCTCCGCGGTTCCGCAGAACGTCGGAGACTGGTGTGACTGGCTGCGGCGACTGCTCGAACGGACGATCGCGGAAACGAGCGCGAATGCCCATGAACACGTCGCGGTTCGGAGCGTATTGGTCGATCTGGCCCGCTCGGCCGGCGAAGCGGGCTTCGACGAACGGATTCCCTTCGAAGCGATCCGCGAGCGGGTGAACGACGCGATCGAGTCGGCACCATCGGGACAGGCCTTCCTCTCGGGAGGGGTCACCTTCTGTGAACTCGTTCCGCTTCGCGCGATTCCCTTTCGCGTGATCGCGATCCTGGGTCTTTGCGACGCCGAATTCCCTCGTGGCGGACCACCGCCGGATTTCGATC
>DRKE01000105.1 GCA_011051925.1 Deltaproteobacteria bacterium | reverse complement strand
TTCGCCCCACCGAACCTCTACCCGAGCTGGCTCAGCGATGCGTTCACGCCGATCCATCGCCCCGTCACCTTTCAGGTTCCGTGGATCTCGACCCCGGAACTCGAGGCGCATGGTCCGAGTACGTTGCTCATCCCCGACAACGGATCGTTCGTCAGTTGCGATGGCAGCGGCGGACCCTTCGGGCTGGATCCGCAGCACCTGGTGTCGTCGCTGGATGGTCGATTCGGGGCCAGCCACACCGTCGAAGAACCGTGTCAGCCGGTGCCATCGCTGTTCTGCTTTTCGTATCTCGATCCGATCACGGCCGAGGATGTCGCGACCGGCGCTGCCAACGCCTATGTCGCGCTCCACGGCTTTCTGGACTATTTCGAGAATCTCGGTTGGCTCGGTTTCGACAACAGCGGAGCGCCCGTGAATATCGAGTTCGGCCAATTGAACGGGTGGTTGGAAAAGGGCTGGAACCCGGACACGAACTCGACGACCTATTGCCCGGGCTGGGTGCTCCATCTCGACCATCACGTGCATGAACTGGTCCATGGACTCGTCGCTGCGACGACCGATTTCTCGTACAACGGGACGGGCAGCGGAGGGCCCGGCGCGCGGGAGATCAACGAGGCCTACGCCGACTTCTTCGCGGAGATGGTCGAGTTCGATCTCGCGCTGCCCGACACGTCGACGAATCCTGCAAGCCCCGGCGACTATGTCGTCATCACGGGCAAGAACGACGTCGGGGACTCGGGTTCGTTCTTCGCGCCGGAGCGGCCCTGCCACTCCGATCCAACCGAAGGCCATCCAGCTGGCATCTATCTCAATGGCGGTCCCCTGCGACACGAGATGTATCTGCTCGCGGAAGGAACGGATCCGCCGTCTCTTCCCCATAGCGACGTGTGCCAGGGACCGACGACGCTTCAGGGAATCGGCCGGGACGCCACGGCCGAGATCTGGTTCCGGGCGTTGGTGGGATGCGATTGGTGGCTGGACGGGCCGAACCTCGACCACTGTGATGCACGCCGTTGCACGATCAAGGCGGCCTTTTGCGGAGACAGGCCGGCCGTCGTCGCGTCGTGGGACGCGGTGGGGCTTGACGCATCGGTCTGCGGAGCCATCCCCAACCCCTGCGTGGCCGATCCGCCTTCGGGAGAGACCGGTCTGCTGTCGGAAGATCCGGGAGCGGGTCAGGACCCGTCGGCCACGGTCGGGAAGCAGACGCCCGATCCGGGCGGAACGAAGGGAAACCCCGGTACGAGGTGAGGTGGAGCCGGTCCCCTTCGGAGGCTCGATCGTCCCTGCACGAGGATCGGGGAGTCTTCCTCGGTCTGTCCCCGAGACAGAGCGAACAGATCTCGCCTGCGGTCGGTTCGATCCAGGTTGACCGCGGGGCGAGGCGGAAAGGCGGGCCGATCTTCGGAAGGGCCAACGCGAACTGCGGAAGACCTTCCCTTCGCCCATGGCATTGATGACCTGTCCGACGCCCGAGCGAGTGCTCGTCAAGCCGGCCGTGTTGCTCACAAGGGTCGGCACAGGCGTTCGCCGAGGCGGCGCAGGAACGCGGTGCCCTCGGCGACCTGGTCGAGGGCAATGAACTCGTCGGGCTTGTGGGCCTCGGTGACATGGCCCGGACCGCAGACCACCACCGACAGGCCGGCGTTCTGGAAGAGACCCCCCTCGCTGACGAAGGCCGCCCGGTCGGCGCGGTCGTTCCCCGTGAGTTCGCGCACGAGGCGCTCGGCTGGCGAATCCGGTTCGGTCCGAAGCCCGGGCACGGAGCCCCCCGCCGTGACGATGGCCGCCTCGGGCGCGACACTCTTCATCGCGGCTTCGAGTTCGGCGGAGCGGGCTTTGAAGTCCGTGATGATCTCGTCCGGGTCGCTCCCCGGCATCAGTCGGTACTCCCACACGAAGCGACAGTGGCGGGGGATGATGTTGGCGGCGGTGCCGCCCTCGATCATGCCGACCTGGATCGTGGTGTAGGGCGGCTCGAATCCGCTTTCGGGCTCGGCCCGAAGCTTCATCGCCTCCGCCGTCTCGGCGAGATGATGGATCAGCTCGGCGGCGGCCATCACTGCGTTGACGCCCAGATGGGTCGTGCTCGAGTGGGCTTCGCGGCCGGTGACCGTGGTGCGGAAACCGTGGATTCCCTTGTGGCCGTTGACCAGACGCATGCCCGTGGGTTCGCCCACGATGGCCACGGCCGGGCGGATTCCCGACTCACGCATCCCATCGATCAGCCGGCCGACCCCCCGGCAGCCGACCTCCTCGTCGTAGGAAAAGGCAAGATGGATGGGCACGGCGAGCGGATGGGCCTTGAACTCGGGCACCAGCGCCAACGAGATGGCGAGGAAGCTCTTCATGTCCGCCGTCCCGCGGCCGTAGAGCCGTCCGTCGCGCTCGACCACGTCGAAGGGATCGCTCGACCAGGGTTGGCCGTCGACGGGTACGACGTCCGTATGGCCCGAAAGGATGACGCCGCCGTCGTCGGCGGGACCGATCGTGGCGAAGAGGTTGGCCTTGCGCCGCTCGTCGTCGTAGGTGAGCGAAGCGGCGATCCCCTGCTGGTCGAGGTAGTCGGCGACGAACTCGATCAGGTCGAGGTTGGATTCGCGGCTGGTGGTGTCGAAACCGACCAGCCGTCCGATCATCTCGCGCGGCGTGAATGGCGCTCGTGGCATGGCCTTCCTCCCGTCACCGGGGACCGGGCCGGTCCCGCCGTGGCGCCCCGACTGCCTTCAGGGAGCGAACGCAGGGGGCCGCATCCGTACGAAGGGGCTCGCCAGGTGGCTTTCAGGCTGGCGCGTTCCGGAGGATCTCCTCCGCCAGGCTGTCGGCAGCCGCTTCGGTCCCCGTCTCTTCGGCCATGGCCTTCTCGATGATCTGGCGACACCGATCCTGGATGGATTCGACCCGCGTCCTGATCGCGTCATCCGTTGCACCGGCGACGATGCCGGTACTGGCGATGACGCCTCCGGCATTCACGACATAGTCGGGAATGTACAGCAGGCCCTTCTCGCGCAGACGCGTGTCGTCTTCCGAAGTCGCGAGTTGATTGTTGGCACAACCGCAGATGATTTTCGTCTGCAGGCGCGGGATGGTCTTCTCGTTCAGTACGCCCCCGAGAGCGCAGGGTGCAAGAATGTCGACCTGCTGGAAGAGGATCTCGTCCGGGTCCACCACCTCGACGTCGTAGACATCGCGGGCCCGCGCCAGGGCATCGGGATTCACGTCCGCCACCTTGATCCTCGCCCCGGCTTCCGTCAGATGGGACATCAGATGCCAGGCGACGTTGCCGGCCCCCTGGATCGCCACGTCGAGACCGTCCAGATCGTCTTTTCCGAAGCGTGCCTCGACGGCGGCCCGCATCCCGTGATACACGCCCAGAGCGGTCATCGGGGAACTCGTGTCATCCGGCCCGCCGACGATATGGCGGGTGGTTCGCTTGATCACCGGGATGTCT
>DRKE01000104.1 GCA_011051925.1 Deltaproteobacteria bacterium | reverse complement strand
CTCGAGGCGGAGGGGGCCGATGCGGCCGCCCGTTTCGCGTCGACCGTCGTCGGGCATGTCGGGCTGCTGGCCACGGCCGCGACGATCGTGCTCTGGTTCTCCGCAGAGCCGCTCCTTCGGCTGCAATTCAGTGCCTTCGATGAGGCGACACTGGCCCGGACCGTGCATCTGATGCGCATCGTGCTTCCCGCACAGGTCTTCTTCCTGACCGGTGGGATCCTGCGTGGCGTCCTGATGGCCCACGGGCGATTCGCACCCCAGGCCTGGGCGTCCGTCCTCTACAGCGCCGCGCCCATCCTGGGTGGTCTCCTGATGCCCGGGGCGGAGGGCTTCGCCTGGGGCACCCTGGCCGGTGCCGTCATCGGCCAGTGGGCCATTCCCGCGCTCGCACTACGCCGATTGCCCGGAGCGGTCGGTCGGATCCGCATGGGGCTCTTCGACGCGGATTTTCGCGAGTACCTGTGGCTGGCCCTGCCCCTGATGCTGGGACTGGGGCTCACGACCGTCGACGAGTGGTACGAGAAATGGATCGGCGGACAGCTCGGCAGTGGGGCCATCGCGGCCATCACCTACGCGAGAAAACTCATGATGGCCCCGGTGGGCGTCGTCGGTCAGGCGGTCGGTGCCGCCGTGCTTCCCTCCCTGACCTCGCATGCCCAACGCGACGACGGAAGCGAGTTCGAGCATCTCTTGACGACGAGTCTGCGGACGACCCTCGGCCTCGGGGTGCTGGCGGCCGGAGCCCTTTTCGCCCTGGGTCCCTGGGCCGTGCGCTTTCTCTACGAACACGGTCGATTCACGGCGGTCCATTCGACCGCGGTCAGCGGGTTGCTGTCGATCCTGGCGTGCGCGGTCCCCGGCTGGATCCTGCAGCAGGTCGCCGTTCGCGGCTTCTACGCCCGCGGAGAGATGTGGCGGGCGATGTCCCTGAGCACGGGCATCGCGCTCGGCGTCTTTCCCCTCTACCTCGTGGGCGGACAGGTGGGCGGGATCCGGGGGCTCGCGACGGCGTCGGTCCTCGCCATCTCGCTGAACGCGATCATGACGATCGTCTGGCTGCGGCTGCGTTCCGGTGCACCGGATCTCGGGGTCCTGGCGGGATGCCTGGCGAGAACGATCGCGATCATGGCCGTCGCGTCGGTTGTGGCCATGGGATCCCTTCGTGTCCTGGTCGCGACGGGGATGCCGGTATTCTCCTCTCCGTTCGTGCTGCTTCTGCTCGGGGGCGGAATCTACGCCGTCGCTGCCGCTCTCGGCGTGCGGGTCATGGGAGACGCCCCCTTGCGTGAGGCGCTCGAGCGAACGATTGCACGACTTCGCTGAGCCCGGAACCCGGACCGGCCGTCCGGGACGGCGCGGAGCGGGGGCGGGCAGAGGCGACGGGCAGCGGTAGAAGGAGAGGCGGGCGAGACGCGATGGCGGCCAAGGCGACCGGCTGGCGATTCTGGATCGATCGGGGAGGCACTTTCACCGACTGCATCGGCTGGTCGCCCGCGGGCGCCTTCTTCACGGCGAAGGTGCTTTCTTCGAATCGCGCACCCGTCGAGGCGATCGAAACCGTTCTCGAGCAGGCCGGAGAGGGGACGCCGGTCGCGCGACTCGAGTGCGTGGTGAAACTCGGAACGACCGTGGCGACCAACGCGCTGCTCGAGCGCCGTGGCGCCGCGACCGCGCTCCTCACCCATCGAGGCTTGTCGGGCGTCTTCGATATCGGCACGCAGGAGCGGCCCGAACTCTTCGATCTCGAGATCGAACTTCCCGAGCGGCTCCAGCGCTGGCGACTCGAGACGCCCGGTCGACGGGACGCCAACGGGCGGGTCGTCGAGCCGCTCGATCTCGAGTCGGCTCGCGAACATCTGGCGCGGGCGCGGGAAGAGGGCGCCGAGTCCGTTGCCATCGTCCGGCTGCATGCCCATGTCGATCCGACCGACGAACTCCAGCTGGCCGATGTCGCTCGAGCCGTCGGCTTTCCCCATGTCGTCGCTTCCCATGAGATGGCGCGCGAGATCGGATTCCTGGCCCGAGGAGAAACGGCCATCGCCGACGCGTATCTCACGCCCCTGCTGCGAGCCCATGTCGCCGAGCTGCAGAAGGCGATGCCCCGCGCGAAGCTGAGATTCATGCAGTCCTCGGGTGGCCTGACCGACTGCGAGCACTTCCGGGGGCCGAATGCGCTTCTGTCGGGACCGGCGGGCGGGGTCGTCGCGGTGCATCGGGTGGCTCGGGAGGCGGGCTTCACCCAGGCGATCGGTTTCGACATGGGAGGCACGTCGACGGACGTCTCCCTGGTCTCCGAAGACCGTTTCGACCGTGCCTTCGAGAGTGAGGTCGGGGGTGTCCGGGTGAAGGCGCCGATGCTGCGGATCCATACGGTGGCGGCCGGTGGCGGCTCGCTCTGTCGCTTCGACGGGATCCGGCTCACGGTGGGTCCCTGGAGCGCGGGATCCGACCCGGGCCCGCTCTGCTATGGCCTGCGTGATGCGGACGGGCACCGCAAGGCGAGTGAACCGACCCTCACGGACGTGAATCTCGCGTTGGGTCGACTCGCCCCGGATCGCTTTCCCTTCGATCTCGAACGGGCTCCGGTCGAGGATGCGCTCGCGCGGATGGTCGGGGCGCTGGCGCAGGCGGGCTTCGAACGAACTCGGGACGAGATCGCCTCCGGTTTCTTCGAGATCGCCAACGCGAGCATGGCCCAGGCGATCCTGGAAGTCTCCGTCGCCCGTGGACGGGATCCCCGCGACTGCGTCCTCGTCGGTTTCGGGGGGGCGGGCGGACAGCACGTGTGTGCCATCGCCCGGCTGCTCGGAATGCGTGAGATCCTGCTTCATCCCTGGGCAGGACTCCTTTCGGCCTACGGGATCGGGATCGCCCGACTCTCGTGGGATGGGGAGAGGGACGGCCGGGGGCGGCGGCTGCCCATCGAGGGGGCCCTGCCGGGATCCGTGGTCGAAGAATGGGCGGAACTCGAACGCGAAGGTCGGTCCGCCCTGGAAGAAGAAGGGATTCCCGGTGATCGTCTCGAGATCGAGCGGGATCTCTCGCTCGCCTATCTCGGGACGGATACGGCGCTGACCGTCCGCCTGGACGAAGCGGTCGCTTTCCCGGGGCGGGCTCGGGACTGGCTGCAGGCCTTCGAAGCGGCCCACCTCGAGCGTTTCGGATACGTCCGGGCCGAGCGGCCGATCGAGATCAAGGCGCTGCGTCTGCGGATCGAGGGCGCCGAGGAAGAGGAGGCCCGGTCGCCGTCGCAGGGCCCTTCGGGCGCAGAGGTGACGAGCGCGGCGGCATCCCCCTCCGCGACACGAGGCGAAGGGGCGGCATCGCTTCGTCCTGCCGGCGGGAAGGCGCGGGAAGCGGTTCCCGATCGCTACCAGCGGGCCTGGTTTCCGGACGTCGGCTGGGTCGAAGCGCCGGTCTTCGCCCGGGAGCGACTCGATCGCGGCCATTGCGTTCCGGGTCCAGCGCTGATCCTCGAAGCGACGGGCACCGTCGTCCTCGATCCGGGCTTCACCCTCCGGGTCGAAGCGGGGGGGGTGTTCCGCGTGAGGGCGAAGTCGCGGCCGACCGCGGAACGGGTCGTCGATCTTTCCGAGTCGGATCCCGTTCGTCTCGAGGTCCTGGGGAACCGCTTCATGTCGATCGCGGAGCAGATGGGTGCGGTCCTGCGCAATACGGCCGTCTCGACGAATATCAAGGAGCGTCAGGACTATTCCTGTGCGGTCTTCGATCGGGATGGCGGGCTCGTCGCCAATGCGCCGCATATCCCGGTCCACCTCGGTGCGATGGCGGATACGGTGGCCGCGATCCGCGCGCGCTTCGCACCCTTCGTCGAGGGCGATGCCTTCGTGACCAACGATCCCTTCGCCGGTGGTTCGCATCTGCCCGACGTCACGCTGGTCACGCCGGTCTTCCTGCCCGAGCAGGCCCGACCTGCCTTCTTCGTCGCGAGTCGCGGACACCACGCCGATCTCGGAGGGAAGACGCCGGGATCGATGCCCGCGCATTCGACCTCGCTGGACGAGGAGGGGATCCTGATCGAGGCCTTCGCGCTCGTGTCGGGGGGGCGCTTCCAGGACGATCGGATTCGCAGGCTGCTCGCCCGGGGGCCTTTTCCGGCGCGGCGGCCCGATGACAACGTGGCGGATCTCGAGGCGATGGTCGCGGCGAATCGGGCGGGTGCCGAGTTGCTCGTCGGTCTCGTCGAAGAGGTCGGGGAGCAGGTCGTCCACGTGACGATGGAACAGCTCCAGCGCGCCGCGGCGATCAAGGTGGCGAATGCGCTCGCTCGTTTCGACGAGGGGGTCCACCGTTTCGAGGATGCCCTCGACGATGGAACACCGATCCGGGTCTGCCTGTCGATCGAGCATTCTGCGGAGGCGGACGGGGCGGCATGGCTGCCCGCGCGGATGCGCATCGACTTCGAAGGGACGGGCCCGGCCTCTCCGGGCAACCTCAATGCGCCTTCGGCGGTCGTCCGGTCGGCGATCATCTACGTCCTGCGCGCGCTGGTCTCGGAGCGGATTCCCCTGAACGGGGGCTGTCTCGATCCCGTCGAAATCCGCATTCCGGCGGGATCCCTTCTCGATCCGCCACCGGGACACGCCGTCGTCGGGGGCAACGTCGAGACCTCACAGCGGGTCGTGGACGTGCTGCTCGGGGCGCTGGGGCGGGCCGCGGCGAGTCAGGGAACGATGAACAACGTGACCTTCGGTGACGACCATTTCGGCTACTACGAAACGATCGGCGGTGGCGCCGGAGCGACGCCCTTCGCGGAGGGGGCATCGGGGGTCCACACGCATATGACCAATACCCGCATCACCGATCCCGAGGTGCTCGAAGTGCGTTTTCCCGTGCGTCTCCTCGAGTTCGGATTGAGGCGGGGATCGGGCGGGGCGGGCGAAAAGCGGGGTGGGGATGGCATCCGGCGGCGCTACCGCTTCCTGAGGCCGGTTCTCGTCTCGCTCCTGACCGAGCGACGTCGTCGGGCACCCTTCGGACTGGCCGGCGGGAAGCCGGGGGAGAGGGGGTGCAATCGGATCCTGCGCCACGGGGAAGATGTGCCGGGGGTCCTGCCGGGCTGCGCCGAAGTGGCCCTCGTCGAGGGGGACGAACTCTGGATCGATACGCCGGGGGGAGGGGGCTTCGGTCCGCCGGGACCGGCCGTGAAATGAGCTGGCCTCCGGCCTTGATCTCGCTCCTGGGGCCCTCTAATTTCCGCCCGGGCGCGTAGCTCAATTGGCAGAGCAAGTGGCTCTTAACCACTAGGTTCGGGGTTCGATTCCCCGCGCGCTCACCACCCGCTTCGTCACGATCGCATCGGCCCGGGTGGGGCCGGAGCGATGGCAGCCGGAGTCGCGTCACGAGACGCGGGACGGATCGAGGACGAAAGAGAGCCGGAGGGGACACCCGCCGGCGACGTGACGGACGCCCGCGAGACCGATTGGCCGGGGTGGCGGAATTGGTAGACGCAGTGGCCTTAGGAGCCACCGTCCTCTGGACATGCAGGTTCGAGTCCTGTCCCCGGTACCAACGCGCCCCGATCCGAGGCATCCCGATTCCGCCACGCTGTGGACACGATGCGATGAACACGATGGGAAGAGGAACCCGGTGACGAGCCGTGGGTCCGGAGTCTTCCGGACGATGTCTGCAAACGAGAAGCGAAACCAGAGGATCCAGCATGGCAGAAGCCGATCACGACCCCGCCGATCTGCGGATCGAAACCAATGAGATCACCCCCGTCATCCACGAGCTGAGCGTGGAGGTCGACGCGGGGGACGTGAACGCGGCCTTCGCCGAGGTCGTGAAGCAGCTGCGCAAGGGAGCCCGCGTCAAGGGGTTTCGTCCGGGCAAGGTGCCGACCCACGTCATCAAGCAGATGTACGGAGCCTCCCTCGGAGAAGAGAT
>DRKE01000103.1 GCA_011051925.1 Deltaproteobacteria bacterium | reverse complement strand
GCCAGGTCGGGGACGTCGGACGCTCCCCTCGCAGGCCCCGCAGCACCCGCGCCGCAGCTCCCAGCAGGATCAGGCCGGCCGCTGCGACGCCCAGACGGGCGGCCGTTCCCAGGGTCGACTCCCGGATGAAGCTTTCGATCCAGGCTGCGACGAAGAAGAGGGGCAGACTCGCGAGGAAGAGGGCGAGCGCGGCCGGCGCCGATCGTTGCAGCGCCCGGGTTCGCGTTTCCCGCCCGGGCGCGGCCATCGCATGGCCGAGCACGAGGCCGCCGGCGCAGCAGAGGCTGATGGCCGTCAGCTCCGGGACGGCATGGGGCAGGATCCACGCGAGAAAGGCCAATGCATGGTCACCGCGCAGGAAGATCGCGCCGATCGTGCCGAGCATGATGCCGTTGTAGAACTGCAGAAGCAGTGTCGGAAGTCCGAAGAGGACACCGGTCGCGAAGGCGAGGATTCCGACGCGGGTGTTGTTCGCGAAGAGGGAGGATCCGAAGACCATGTTGCGCGCCGCATCGGGCACTTCCCTTGCGAGGAAGGCATCCCGGGCTTCCGCCGAGCGGTAGAGCGCGTCGATCCGGCCGGTGTCGTAGCCCAGGCTCGCGGGCATCAGGGCGTAGAGCGCGCTCGGATCGAGCACGACGAGGGAGAAGCCGATGACGACCCCGATCGCCAGCAGGGCCCAGGCCAGGGTCTGGAAACGACCGGTTCCGGCGAGGGCCCGGGCGATCTCCCGGACGAAGGAGCGGGATCGCGCGCCGTCCCCTTTCGAATAGAGCAGACCATGTGCCCGGACGCAGAGCGAATTGAGATGGCCGATCCGGTCCGGATCCCCGCCCCGATCCCGCAGACGAGCGAGCCGGGCGCTCTCGCTCCGATAGAGGCGGGCGAGCCGGTGCAGGTCGTCGAAGGGCAGCGCACGCAGCCGATGGGCCTCCGCGTCGTCGAGCAGGCGCGCGAGTTCCTCGGTCGGCGTCTCCTCCCGTGCGATCGTCTCCGGCATGGGCCTCCCGGTGTTCTCGCGCCCGGCAGCGGGCGGACGCGGTGCGGACTAAGGTAGGGCGCATGGTCCAGGCCGGCGATCCGCGAGCAGGGAAGTCCATCCGGGTCGAATCCCTCGGTCCGGTGGAAAGGCTGGCCTCGCCCGAGCGCGTTCAGCTCGATCTCGAGATCGCCGGACCGATGAGCCGCGCGCTTGCCTTCAGCATCGACTATTCGATCGTGCTGCTCGGGATCACGCTCTGCCTGGTCCTTTTCGTCGCGGCTTCACAACAGCTGATCGAGTGGTTCGCGACGAATGCCTTCTTCCAGAGGCTCTTCGATCGCGTTTCGGAATGGATCCAGGGAACGGGGGAATCGGAAGGGGGGAGCGTCCCGCGCGGTGTCGCACTCGCGGTCAGCCTCTGGCTGATCCTGGATCTCGTGTGGACGACGGCCTATTTCGTCGTCTTCGAGACCTTCTTCCGGGGGCGGACGCCCGGGAAGCGCTGGGCCGGGCTGCGTGTCGTCTCTGTGAAGGGAGGGGTCATCCGTTGGCCGCAGTCGCTCCTGCGGAACCTGCTTCGATTGGTCGACAGCCTGCCGACGGGCTATCTCGTCGGGGTCGTGGCAATCGTGATCTCGCCGCGGGGGCAGCGGCTGGGCGATCTGGTGGCGGGCACGGTCGTGATTCGCGAGCGTGAAGCCCTTGCCGGGGACGCGATGTCGGATGCCGTCGTCGCACCGGAGATCGAGGCCGCCTTCCGGTTCACCCGGGAGGAACTCGCCGCCGTCGGGGAGGTCGAGCGGAGATTGATCCGACGGACGCTGCGTCGCGCCGAGTCGCTCCCGGAAGAAACCGCTCGTCCGATCCTCGAGCGAGCCACTCGGGCGATCGCCCGGCGCCTGGCTCGGGAAGAACCCGTAGCCCCCGAGCAGCAGCGCGACTTCCTGTTGGCGCTGCTCCAGGCCTCGGAACGGATGCGCTGAGCGCGATTCCGTTCCCGGCGGATTCCGTTCCCATGGCAACCCGGCTGCCTCCATTTTGCGCGTGACCTGCCGATACGCAGGATGGACCCGTTCCGATGCGGAGCGGGTCGTTGGAAGCCGGTGTGATCGGAGCGGGACCCGTCGCGTGGAGGACGGGCCACCGGTCGCCGCACGGGAATGAATGGAGGCCATGGGCGAGCAGGGGCCGACGCGCGGAGCCGGATCCGGACCGGGCAACAAGAGGATCGCGATGACGCTGCTCGAAGTCCTGGCTGCGCGAGGGGATTCCGTGGCGCATGCCCGTGCGATGCGCGCTTCGGGCGTCGATGCCGGGCGGCTCGCCGAGACGGGCCCCTGGCTGCCCGAGGAGGCTCTCGGCGACATGTTCGCTTCCGCGGACGTCGGTCCGGCGATCGCGCGCTCCGTGGGCCATCGGCTGGTTTCACCGGACACGACGGGTCTCGGGCTCTACGGGCTCGGTCTCGCGACACCCGAGAAGGCCTATCGGCGGATCGGCTCCTGGTTGCCGCGGATGAGTCCCGCCTCGTCCTGGCAGGTCGAGGAGATCGGATCCGGCAGGGCCCGATTGACGTTCCATCCCGCTCGGGAAGGCGATCGATCCGGGGGGAACCGGGCGGGATCCGAAGCGCCCCGTCTTCGAGGGGCAGGGGCCGCCTGCGCCGTTCGCAAGGGGATGCTCGAGGTCGTGCCCTGTCTCTATGGGTTGCTGCCGGCCCGCGTCGAGGAGTCGACCTGTCTCGCACGCGGGGGGGATGCCTGTCGCTATGAGATCGCCTGGCGTCGGGGTTCACGGCGTGGACTGCTGGTCGGTGGCTGCTTCGGAGTGGGGTTGGCCGCTGCGACCCTGGTGCTGGCCAACCTGCTCGGTCCTCCGCTTCTCCCCCTTCTGCCGGCCGCGTTGATCGCTTCGGCCCTTCTGGTGCTGGGTGCCACGGTCGGACGCAGCTTCGATCTGGCTTGGCAGCTCGAGGCGGTGGGGGGGGCGCGCCGCGGCCATCTGGCCCTCTTCGATCAGGTCGACGACGTGCTGGCCGGGAAGCTCGACGCGTTGGCCCGGATCGATGCGAAGCTCGAGGAGGATGCGGGAGATCCGCCTCTGCAGCGATCGGGGGCCGATGCCCGGAATCGCCTCGGTCGGGCATCCCCGGGCGGTCGGGATCCTCGCGAGATCCCGGCCTGGGCCCAGCGGATCCATGGCCTGGCCGGCGATCTCGAATGTTGGTTCGACGGGCGTGGCGCGGCAGAACCGAAGAAGAAGCCGCAGACGAAGAGGAAGGAGACGGGGAAGGACGGGCGTGAGAGGGCGCGCGAGCCGGATCTCGACCCCGAACGCGCCCGGGTCCGCGAGATCCGACAATGGGCCGAACGGATCGCCCGGGAGGCGGTGGCCGAAGAGGAACGACCCCGGAGCCGGGTCGATCTCGTCGCCCTGGTGAGGCGGGCGATCGCTTCGGTTCGCCCGAGCCTCCCGCTCGCGACCCGGATCCATCTCGAGCATGACGAGAGCCACGTGCCGACGGTCTGCGAGCCGGTCCAGATCGAGCAGGTGGTGGTCCAACTCCTTCGAAACGCGGTCGAAGCTTCCCAGGGCTTGAGTGATGCACCCGAGATCTTCGTGTCCGTCCGCCGCGTGGAGCAGGGCATCGAACTCGCGGTCGAGGATCGGGGCGCGGGGATCGAGCCCGCCGAACTCGATGAGGTCTTCGACCCCTTCTTCGCCGAGCGCCGTGCCGGCGTGGACGAGGGATTCGGGTTGCCCGTCTGCCTTCGCATCGTCGAGGCCCACGGCGGTGAACTGCGGATCGAAGCGGAGGATCGACCGGGGACACGGGTTTCGATCCTGCTCCCGGAATCGGGGTCCATCCCGCGAGAACGAGAAAACGAAGGAGCGTGACATGATCCGGCGGATGTCGATCGGTGTTCTCCCGGGCTTCCTGCTGGCGGGTGTCCTGGCCTGTGCGCAGCCGGGCGTCGAGGATCCGGCGCTTCCCGCCCATCCTTTTCCGCGCTGGGTGAGCGAGCTCGAGTCCGGGCAGACGGTCGAGGCCGTGCGCGATCGTTTCGGGCCGCCGGACGAGATCGAGATGAATGCGCGGGGCGAGCGCGTCTGGCGCTATGCGTTCACCGAGATCGAATGGCCCGCCGACGATCCCGATCGGCCGGTCGTGTCCGAGGACGGAGGGGCGGGGCCTCCCGCGCCCTCGGCCTTCGCGCGGATTGGCGATGGATTCCGGGCGGTCGGGCTCTGGATCGATGGCGCGTTCTTCTTTCCACCCCGGCAGCCCCGCCCGCCGGCCCGCCGCTCCCTGCCGGCGACGATCCATCGTCTCGAGGTCGTCTTCGGCGCGGACGGAACGCTTCGTCGGGTCCATTACCGTCCCGAGCGGGGGATCGGCTTCGTTTCGAACGGAAGCTGAGATTCCCCGCAGCGCAGGGTATGCTCCTTTGTCCAGGCGGTTCGCGTTGTGCGGGCCCGGGGCCGGACGAGGAGGAGACCCGATGACCACGATTGCGACGGTGAGCGGTGAGACGACGCCCGACGGATTGGGCCGCACCCTGATGCACGAGCATCTGGTGATCGGATATCCGGGCTGGGAAAGCCATACGACGCGGCCCGGCCTCTCGGAGGCGGACCAGTTCGCGGTCTGCGTCGACAAGATCCAGCAGCTTCAGGACCTCGGTTTCTCTTCGATGCTCGATCCGTGTCCGAACGATCTCGGACGGGATGTCGAGCTCGCGGCGAAGGTCGCCCAGGAGACGGGTTTCCAGATCATCTGCGCCACGGGGCTCTACAAGCAGGTCGAAGGGGGTTTTCCGTACTGGCATTTCCGATCGCAGTTCGGATCGGTCCTTGAGCCGATGACCGAGCTCTTCATCCGCGAGCTGACCGAGGGGATCGGCGAAACGGGTATCAGGGCGGGAATCATCAAGGTCGCGACCGGGGTCGGCGAGATCACGGAACACGAGCGGACGGTGCTCGTCGCCGCGGCCCGGGCCTCGGTCGAGACCGGCGCGCCGATCACGACCCATACGGATCAGGGGCAGCTCGGCGATCAGCAACTCCGGATCCTGACCGAGAATGGCGTTTCGCCACAGCGCATCATCATCGGCCACTCCTGTGGCACCGACGACCATGCCTACCACATGGGCCTCGCGCGGGCAGGGGCGTACCTCGGTTTCGATCGCTTCGGAATCGAATTGATCCATCCCGACGCGTCGCGGATCGCGGCACTCGTGAAACTGATCAAGGCGGGCGCCGGGGATCGGATCGTCGTTTCCCACGATTCGGTCTGGTGCTGGAGGGGCGAGCCGCTTCCCCCGGAACTGACCGAGAACCTTCCCGAGGGCATCTTCGATCCGACCCATTTCACGCGGCGGATCGTGCCACGCCTGATCGATGCGGGGGTGACCGAGGAGCAGATCGACCGTCTTCTCGTCGACAATCCCCGGCGCTTCTTCGAGGGGGAGAAACTCGCCGCACTCGCCTGAGCGAGCGGGATTTCCCGGCGGACGGTCGCCCGGGTCGGCGCTATGGTTTCGGTTCTCGAATCGAAACCCGTTCTGCGTCGATCCGATTTCGACGCCACCCGAAGGAGCCCCCCGATGAAGGCCGCTGTCCTCACCGAACTGAACAAAGACCTCGAAATCCGCGATGACGTCGGGTTGGGCGAACTCGGCCCGAACGATGTCCGCGTGAAGATCGCCTCGAGTGGCGTATGCCACTCGGATGTGTCGGTCCAGAACGGGACCATTCCTTCCGGATTTCCCGTCGTGCTCGGACACGAGGGCGCGGGCGTCGTGCAGGAGGTCGGCTCGGCCGTATCACGGGTGGCGGCCGGCGATCACGTGATTCTCTCCTTCATTCCCGCCTGCAGCATCTGCAATCCCTGCCTTCGACAGCAGTCCTATCTCTGTGAGCAGTCGGGGCCCCAGGCGATGGCGGCGAATTTCCGGATCGACGGCAATCCGGTCGCCGGCATGACCGGTCTCGGCACCTTCGCCGAAGAGCTGATCGTCGGCGATGCCGGGGTCGTGAAGATCGATTCCGACGTGCCGCTCGACGTCGCGGCGCTGATCGGATGTGGCGTGACGACGGGGGTCGGCGCTTCGATCAACAGCGCGGGTGTGACGCCGGGCTCCTCGGTCGTGATCCTCGGCTGCGGGGGCGTCGGCATCTCGGCGATCCAGGGGGCCCGCATCGCCGGGGCCTCGGAAATCCTGGCTGTCGACACGGTCGATGCCAAGCTCGAGCAGGCGAAGCATTTCGGGGCCACCCACGTGACGAAGCCCGAGGGTTTCGAGGATGCGAAGAACGCGATCACGGGTGGGGAGGGGTTCGACTACGCGCTCGAATGCATCGGGAATCCCAACACGATCCGCGCGACCTACGACGCGGCCCGCCGTGGGGGCACGGCCGTCATCGTCGGCGTCGGGCGCATGGAGGAGATGCTCCAGTTCAGCGCCTTCGAGTTCTTCTACGGGGACAAGACGCTTCGCGGCTCGCTCTACGGCAGCTCGAACGTGCGGACCTTCATGCCGGAACTGCTGCGCCTCTGGCGCGCCGGCAAACTCGATCTCGAGAGCATGATCTCGCGCCGCATCAAGCTCGACGAGGTCAACGAAGCCTTCCGCGCCATGCAGGCCGGCGAGGTGATCCGGACCGTCATCGACTTTTGACCTCCTGTCAGAGAGGGAGCTCGGGACACCCGGGACGGACGGTCTCGACCGCTTTGATGGGGCCTGGCGACGGGGCGGACCGCGTCTTCCGCGCAAGAACGCCCGCAGCGACCGGCGCTACGAGCGAGGCCAGTCGACGTAGATCGGGGACGACCAGGCCCGCGGCTCGAACTCGGAAAGGCAATCGTCGTTGGCGGGGCCCCGACAGAGATGTGGCTTCGTGCAGTTGCCCTCGGCGTCGCGTTCACAGCGCAGGCCCCCCGCGTTGACGCCGGGCTTCGGCGCCTCGATCGCCCGGGCGTAGTAGACCGTGTCCCGCCCGAGGCCCGTGTATTGGGGATCCTCGAAGGTGATGACGCAGCCTTCCGGGGCGCCATCGCATTCGAAGGTCCGCCACGGATCCTCGATGAGCGGCGCGATCTCCTCCCCTTCGGTCTTCTGGGGGCGGATCCGGACGATCTCGATCCGCGTGATGGGCCGCCGCGTGGCCGACGGGTTGTAGCATTCGCCCTTGCAGAGTCGCTCGAGCTCGTCGGGGCCGAGCGCCGTCGCTGCGTAGTCCGGGCAGCCGGGTTCCTGTTCGAAGGAACCGACCGCGCGGACCTGGAAGACCGGACTCTCCTCCATCGAGACCTCGCCTCCCATCGGCACGGGCAGGCCGCGGGTGCCCGGCGGATTCAGCAGGTCGAACCAGAGCAGGATGCGGGGGCCGCTCGTGCCGTAGACCTCGCGGCGCTGGAAGGCGTCCCAGATGGCACCTCGGTCGCGGCCTTCGGCGTGGACGGCGGCGAGTCCACCCGTCTGGAAGAAGGAGGCCTGTCGCTCCATTTCCATCAGGGCGAAGCCCCTGAGCTCCGTCGTCTCCGGATCCCAGACGCGGGATTCCGACGCCGGCTCCTCCTTCGGCGGAAGCAGCCCGGCCATGGCCTGATTCTCGAGGCTGGTGGCGCCAGCGCGGGATTCCGTGAAGCCGAGCCGATGGACCTCCTTGTAGCCGGTTCCGGGCCTCGCGAAGTGGTTGTCGCTCGAAGCGATGAAACCGAACCGGAAGCGGCGGGGCTCTCCTGTCGGCGTATCGAAGTTCGACAGGGCCTCGACGTATTGGGCCGAGCCCAGGGGCCGGTAGTTGAAGGAGGGCAGCGTGCAGTCCCGACACTGACCCGCATCGAGCCATTCCTCCGGTTCGACACCGGCGACCGTCACGTGGGCCTGGACGCCGGCATCGGCGGCATTCTGTCGCGCGACGACGGCCCGCGCCTCGCAGGTCTTCTCGGATTCGCCGTCGGCCAGGCAGCGTGTCCGGACGATCTCTCCCGCCCGCCAGCAGGTCGGAAGATAGTCGGGTCGCGGTTCGGGACAGACGGCGCGCCCGTCCTCGTCGAAGAGGACCGAGCGGTAGTCGCTGTATTCCTCGGAATTGCCATGGCCCGAGTAGATCTCGAAGAGCGTCTGGCGGTCATCGTCCTGGAAATCCCCTTGCAGCTGCTTGGCCCAGTCGGAGCCCGGGGGCGTGTACATCCCCCAGGTCGTGCCGTGCGGGATGACGATCGATTCGACGTCCCAATCGTCGAGCTTCTCGAAGAGCAGATCCGGGGTATCGACCATCTCGAGACAATCCGCGGGCAGATCGCGAACGGGGACGCCGAGAGGACAGACGTCGAGGGCACGCTGTTCCG
>DRKE01000102.1 GCA_011051925.1 Deltaproteobacteria bacterium | reverse complement strand
GATGCGTTCCGCCCCCTCGAAGGGCCCGTCGAGGGGCTGGCCCGTCACGAAATGGGCTTTCGCGATCGGCATCGGCTGGGAACGCCCGGGCAGGGCCGTCTCGGCCGTCGGCATGACGTCTTTCGGTCCAAAGAATCCCATGTTTCCGACCTCCCCCTTCTCCACCCTCTCCGCTCAGGCTCCCGCGCCGACCATGCTTCAGCCATGCCCGGTCGCATCCCGGCTTCCGAGCGGAACCGGAAGCTGCGCTGCCCTTCGCCAGGCCAGCGGCCCGCAGCCCTCGGACGCGGGAACCATGCCCGGTCCCGGAGACGCATGATACGCTTCCTGTCGCCCCGAACGAGACCCTGCCGAGAGAATCCGCTTGCGAATCGCCACCTGGAACATCAACGGCCTTCGGGCCCGTCTCGAATTCATCCTCCTCTGGCTCGCGGAGCGCGAACCCGATGTCGTGGGGTTCCAGGAGCTGAAGGTGGCGGACGAACTCTTTCCCCATGCCGAGTTCGAGGCGCTGGGATACCACGCCCTCACCCACGGGCAGAAGAGCTGGAACGGCGTCGCGATCCTCTCCCGGGCCCCCCTCGAACTCGTCGAAGCGGGCCTGCCGGGCCAGTCCGGGTTCGGCTCGCGACTGCTGCGGGCGCGTGTCGGAGAGGGCGCGGGGGCGATCGATTTCACGACCCTCTACTGTCCGAACGGGAAGGACACGGACCATGACGACTATCAGCGGAAGCTCGATTGGTTCGATGCCCTGCGCGACTGGGCCGCTACTTTCGTCCGCCCCGATCGGCCGATCGTTCTCGGCGGTGATTTCAACATCGTCCCGAGCCCCCTCGACTCGTGGAACGAAGAGCGACTCCGGGGCTCGATCTTCCATACCGAGGCGGAACGGGAACGGATGCAGGCCCTGATCGATCTCGGCCTCTTCGATCTCTTCCGGGTCGCTCATCCGGAGACCCGGGCCTTCAGCTGGTGGGATTACCGCGGTGGCGCCTTCCACCGCAAGCAGGGGCTTCGGATCGATTTCCTGCTGGGCACCCGGGCGATCGTCGATCGGCTCCGCACGATCGAGATCGACCGCGAGTTCCGCAAGAAGAAGGATGGCCTGACCGCGTCGGACCATGCCCCCGTCATCGCCACCCTCGACGATTGACCCGGCTCGAAGCGCCGACTCAGTCCTTCTTCTCGATCAGCCTGTCCCGGATCTCGCGCTTCAGGATCTTGCCCGCCGCGTTCCTCGGGAGCGCTTCGTTGGCGATCTCGATCACGGACGGCACCTTGAAGGCGGCGAGCTTCTCCGAGAGATGGGCCCGCAGCGCCTCGGCCTCGATCTCGCGTCCTTTCTTCGGAAGCACCGCACAGGCGACCTCCTCCCCGAGGCGTTCGTGCGGCACCCCGAAGACAGCGGCTTCGTGAACGTCCTCGAACTCGTAGATCGCGGCCTCGACCTCGGCGCAATAGATGTTCTCGCCGCCGCGCAGCACCATGTCCTTCACGCGATCCTCGACGTAGACGAATCCTTCCTCGTCGATCCGTCCGATGTCGCCGCTCTTCAGCCAGCCGTCGACGATCGTTTCGGCCGTGGCCTCCGGCTTGTTCCAATAGCCGCGAATGAGATTCGGCCCCCTGAAGCAGATCTCACCGACCTCGTTCGGGCCGAGCGGATTCATGTCGGGATCGAAGGCGCGGACCTCGAGGGTCGGCACGGCTCGGCCCGTGCTGCGCGGTTTGCGCACGTGATCGTCGCCCGAGATCTGGGGCCCGTAGGCATTCGTCTCCGTCATGCCATAGCCGAGGCCCGAGCGTGCGCGTTTGAATTCCTGATCGACCCGACTGACGAGATCCGGTGGCATCGGGGCACCCCCGCCTCCCACCGAAGACAGGCTCGAAGTGTCACGCGACTCGAAGTCGGGTGATTCGAGCAGATCGATGGCCATCGTCGGAACCCCGACGAATTGAGTGACCCGCTCCCGCTCGATCAACTCGAGCGCACGCTCGGGATCCCACTTGTACATCATGACGAGCTTGATGCCGTTCAGGAAACACGAAAGCATGACGGGAACGAGACCCGTCACGTGGAAGAGCGGAACGGCCAGGATGAAACAGGTCTCGAAGGGATTCGGTTCCTTCGGCGGCTGACTCATCGCGCCGGCCAGCGCCCGGCAGGCAAACGACTGAAGCGAGGAAAGGACCGCGAAATGGGTCGATACCGCCCCTTTCGGGAATCCCGTCGTACCCGACGTGTAGAGGATCGTCGCGTCGTCGAAGGGGCCGATCTCGACTTCCGGCATCTTCGCGCCGGGCTCGAGGACGTCCTCCAGCCGATCGAACCCTTCCGGAAGCGCCCCGGAATGACGCGCGACGACCGCCCGGATCCCCAGTCTTGCCAGTGCGGGTTCGGCGATCCTGAATCGTTCGATGTCCGAGATGAGGAGTTTCGTCCCGGAATCCTCGAGGCCATAGGCCATCTCATCGGCCTTCCACCAGGAATTCATGCAGACGGCGATGCCCCCGACGGAGACGATCGCGGCGAAGGAGGCGATCCATTCGGGATAGTTGCGCATCGCGATGGCGACGCGATCGCCTTTTTCGATGCCGTAGCGCGAAACCAGCGCGTGGGCGATCTCGTCGACACGGGCCATCGTTTCGGCGAAGGTCCATCGCTCGTCTTCGTAGACGAGAAAGGTCTTGTCGCCGTGCAGACGCGCTTCGAGGAAGCGATGGCGCAGCGACTCGGGCGTATTCGCGAAGGCCTTGATCTTGTGGCCGCCCACTTCCCGTTCGACGATCTCGAACGGCGCACCGGGACCCGTCAACGTTGCGATGGCTTCTTCCCAGCTCGGTCCTTCGGACATTTCCTCTCCTCGTGTTCCTGTTCGGCTCTCGTTGGGCTTCAACGTTTTCGTCGGCCCGGAATCATAACGGACTCGCCGCAGGCACGACGATCCCCGGAAGCGGCGTCCCGACCCGGATCCCCCTTCTCGGCGGGAGACCGATCCGTCAGAGGGCGACCACCAGCCAGACACCGACGCCGATCGAACCCGTCGCACAGAGGCCACGAAGCACGGAAAGCCCCCCCGAACGACCCTCCAGCCACAAACGCCCGGCGAGATGGCCCATCAGGCCGCTCACGACTCCCATCGCGAGAGCCATGCCTCCGGTAAAAAGCAGCAGATAGCCGATCCCCAGCAGGGGGGAACGCGCTGCCGCAGGCAGGATGGCGAGGATCGGCGCCGAGCCCGCGAGCCCGTGCAACGCTCCGACGAGCAACGGCGCGTGCTCGTGACGATGGTCCTGGCTGTGATCGTGACCGGCTCCTTCCGGGTCTTCGCATCCTCGATCGATGCCCGGGGACATCCGATCCGAATGGGTGTGCCAGTGCGCGTGCGAGGGGAGACCATCGTGTTCGTGGAAATGCAGATGACCCCGTTTTCGAGCCAGGTCGACCCAGACATGGATCCCCAGACCGACCATCAGCCAACCGATCACGTGTTCGGAAACCCTGGCCACCGCCTCCGGAAGGGATCGGCCGAGAACGAGTAGAAGGACGCCTGCCGCGAGCAGGACGAGCCCATGGCCCGCGGCCCATCGCAAGCCCGCGCCCGCCCCGCTCCGGGCAGTCCTGCGCCGGGTCGCGAAAACCGACATCGCCATCACGTGATCGGCATCGAAGGCGTGGACCAGACCGAGCAGGAAGGCGAGAAGAAGCCAGGCTGCCACGCCCAACAGGGGTGTCTCCGCTCCAGAGCTCGCCGACGAGCGGAGGGCCGCACCCAGGGACGCGATCACATCGAAATCCATGCGGAGCCCTCGTGTCGATCCTGCAGCGGATCAGGCCATTTCTTCGACGACGTCTTCGCCGAAACGCTTGATCCCGTCGATCTTCTTCTCGAGATCGTCGGTCAAGCCATGATAGAAGACCCAGGGCATCGTCAGGACGTGATTGACGCCCGCCTCCTCCAGACGACGATAGGCCCCGATCCCCGCCGCATCCGAAGCGCTCGCCATGACGTCGAATCCGTCTTCGCGCCCGGCCTCCTGCCGGAAGCGGCGAAGCTTCCCGATGCAGGCGATGATCTCGTCCGACGTCTGCAGGTCCGAGAGCCACCCGTCGTTCCGCGCGGCGCGGCGAAGAGCGCGATCCGAGATGCCTCCGACCCAGACGGGAATCCTCGTCGCGGGGATCGGGGGCATGAGCTTCAGGCGCTCGAAGCGATAGAACTCGCCCTCGTGATCGACCATCCTCCCGGTCCAGAGCTTGCGCATGACGTCGAGCATCTCGTCCGCGCGCGCCCCCCGGCGCGCGAAAGCCTGGCCCATGAGGTCGAACTCGACTTTCGACCAGCCGACTCCGATCGTCAGCGTGATGCGATCCCCCGATAGCGCCGCGGCAGTCGCGATCTGCTTCGCGGCCAGGAAGGGATTGCGCATCGGCAGGACGAAGACGTTGGTCGTGAACCGGAGTCTGGTCGTGACGGAAGACAGGGCCCCCGCCACGACCCAGGGATCGGGAAACTCGGTCGTCTCGTCGTATCGCCTCTCGCCATCCTCGGTATAGGGATAGGGCGTATCCAGGGTTTCGGGATAGACGACGTGATCGGAGAAGGAGATCGCCTCGAATCCGGCTTCTTCCGCCGCGATCGCGAGGGGGACGAGGTCCCGGGGCGGTTGGAAGGCCCCGGAGATGACGAATTTCATGGAGCCGCTCCGATCCGGACGGGAAGCGAAGTGAGTCCGCAGGCGAAAGCCGGCGCATGGATCGGGAGCGGCCCATCATCCGCTCGTTCGAGTCCCGGGAGTCTCTCGAGAATCGCTTCGAACATGCAACGCAGCTCCTGTCGGGCGATATTGGATCCCATGCAGAAATGCGTCCCGATGCCGAAGGCGAGGTGCGGATTCGGATGGCGCGTGATATCGAAGCGATGGGGCGCGTCGAAGACCCGCTCGTCCCGATTCGCCGCAGCGTACATGAGCAGGACCTGCTCGCCTGCCCGGATCGTCTTGCCATGGAGTTCCACGTCGACCGTTGCCGTCCGCGACATGTTCAGCAGCGGGGTGACCCAGCGGATCATCTCCTCGATCGCCCTGGGAAGCCGTTCGGGCTCCGCACGCAACAACCCGAACTGGTCGGGATTCTCGAGCAGCGCCAGGGTGCCACCCGCGATCACGTGCCGCGTGGTATCGCTGCCTCCGTTCAACAGGAGGAGCGATTCGGCCGCGATCTCGATCGGACGACGAGCCGTCGGACCCTCGTCGGATACCGCGACGATCTTCGAGAGCCAGTCGTCTCCGGGCCGGGCGCGCCGCTTCTCGACTTCGCCAATCGCCTCCTGATAGAAGGACATCGCCGTATCGACCATCTCGTCGGTCGCATACCTGGGCCCGCCACCGCCCGCCATCGTCACCTCCGCGATCCGCGCGTAGCGTTTCCATTCGCGATCGTCGAGGCCCAGGGCTTCGACGATGACCCGAACCGGGAGGGGGATCGCGAGCTCCTCGACCAGATCGAACTCGGTGCGGCCCTCGAGGCCGTCGAAGAGATCATCCACGATCCGCTTGATCCTCGGGATGAACTGCCTGGCGCCTCGAGGCGTCGTCTCCTTCTGGAAGATCCGACGAAAGGCGAGATGCTGCGGGTCATCGCGATCGATCATCGATCCCGACCCCGGCGTGTTCGGCCGGGAGCCGGAGGCACTCGAGAAACGACGCGGGTCCCGCGAGATCGCGACGATGTCGGCATGGCGCGAGACGGCCCAGATCCCGTTCGTCTCGTCCCAATAGAGCGGCGCATGGTCGCGCAACCAGGCGTAGGTCGGCTGCGGGTCTCCCTCGTAGAGAGCGCGGTCGAGCAGGTCGATCTTCCTTTCTTCGTCACTCATCTTCTTCGTATTCCGCTTCGACCTGTTCCTCTGGAACGGGAGTCGCGAAGATCTCCCTCGGGCGCGCATCGTCGGGTGGCGCCGGCTCTTCCACGATCGCGTTCAGCCGATCGATCAGGCTGCGCAACCGACCGATCGCCTTCCGGTTGAAATGCAGGCGTAGACGGGGAAGATGCGCCAACTCGCCTTCCTCCTCGGGAAGGGCCTCGGTCGCCTCGATCTTCCCGGATTCGAGAAGCCCGGAGAATTCGTCGTTCAGCGCCTCGAGCTGCTCGCTACTCGGCGGGACATGCAGGCGGAGGACGAGACGGCCGTCCACGTAACGGCTCGAATGGTAGTTCCGATAGAACCCTTCGATCTCGTCGACGGCCTCATCGACCGAATCGGTCACGCGAAACAGATTCAGGTCGTCGCGTGCGATCAGGCCACGCTCCGCGAGATGGGTCTCCACGTATTCGAGCCAGTCCCGCCAGTAGCTGCCTCCCGGCTCGTCGATGAAAACGATCGGGACCATCTCGCTCTTTCCGGTCTGGACCAGGGTCAGCGCCTCGAAGCCCTCGTCGTGGGTGCCGAACCCGCCCGGAAAGAGTGCGATCGCATGAGCCTCCTTCACGAAGACGACCTTGCGCGTGAAGAAGTATCGGAAATTGATGAGCTTGCGGTCTCCCGCGATCACTTCGTTGGCCTGTTGCTCGAAGGGAAGTCGGATATTCACACCGAACGAGGCATCCCGACCCGCACCACCCTGGGCCGCGCTCATGATGCCACCCCCTGCACCCGTGATCACCATCCAGCCTTCCCGCACGATGCGCTCGGCGAAGGCATGCGCCTGGATCCAATCGGGATGGTCCGGGGGCGTACGGGCGCTTCCGAAGACCGCGACCTTTCGGAGTTCCGAATAGGGCCTGAAGACCCGGAAGGCGTGGCGCAGCTCCTTCAAGGCGCTGTTCACGAGCTTCAGCTCGGCTCGTGAAGTTCCGTCGCGCAGCAGGTGCACGCCGGTCACCAGGATCTGGCGGACGAACTCGATATCCTCCTCGGCCGTGCCTTCCCGGCAAGCGGTCTCGAGCAGTCGGCGGATCTGGTCGTTGAGTTCCGGGCGGCGGAGTTGGTAGCGGCTACGGGACGAGGAGGCCATCGCGGAGAAGCATAGCGACGGAATCGCGCAGCATGGCCGGAGTTTCCGCTGGAAGGCCCGTGCTCCGGGTCCGCATCGATGGCGCCGCACCGCCCCGCACCACGGGTGGCGACCGGCGGGGCCTTCGCATGGCCCTCTGCGTCGGCGCTAGAGGAATTTCTGCGGAACGGCGCAGAGCGCCGCGTAGATCCCGAAGGCGAGTCCCCCGGCGGCCGCCGCAGCGGGGGGCGCCTGGGGGAAGAGCATCGGGGCGAGGATCGGTCCGGCCACGATGAAGAGGATCAGGACCGCATAGCCGAAGGGGTGGGTGCGGACTTCGTGAACGAGCTTCTGCCTC
>DRKE01000101.1 GCA_011051925.1 Deltaproteobacteria bacterium | reverse complement strand
CTGTCGGGCAGACCGCTCGACGAAGTCTTCCGCACGGAGATCCTCGAGCCCCTCGGCATGGTCGACACGGGCTTCGTCGTCCCCGAAGAGAAGATCGAGCGCTTCGCTGCGAACTACACCCGCGGTCCGGACAAGCAGTTGAGACTCGAAGACGATCCGGCGACGAGTCCCTACACGAAGCCCACCTCGTTCTTCTCGGGCGGGGGCGGACTCGTCTCCACCGCGGCCGACTATCTGCGCTTCTGCCGGATGCTGCTGGGCGGAGGGGAACTCGATGGGGTGCGCCTGCTCGGCCGGAAGACGATCGAGCTGATGACGCTCAACCATCTTCCCGGCGGCGCGGATCTGGCGAGCCTCGCCACGGGCGCTTTCTCGGAGACCGCCTATGAGGGCGTGGGCTTCGGACTCGGTTTCTCGGTCCAGCTCGACTGCGCGAAATCCCAGACCGTGGGCAGCCGTGGGGAGTACGCCTGGGGCGGCGCGGCGAGTACGGTCTTCTGGATCGATCCCACCGAAGAACTGATCGTGATCTTCATGACGCAGCTGATGCCGTCGCGGACCTTCAATTTCCGCGGCCAGCTGAAGTCGATCGTCTATCCTGCGATCGTCGATGGAGGAGAGTAGAGTCGGATGACCGATTTTCCGGAGCGGGAAGCACTCGAACAGGAAGCCAGACAGGCGACCGGACTGCAGGATTTCGGGGAGGGCGATTGGCGGGAGGCCCTCGACCGATTGATCGAAAGCGCCCGGGCGGAGGCCGCGTTGACGGCCCAGGGACGTGCGATGTTCCGGTCGCTGCTGATGGATCGGCTCGTCAACCGGCTCGAGATCGAGGACTGGGTGAAGCGCCATCCCGAGGTCCGGGAGGAGCGCGTCGAAGCGCCCATCATCCTCGCCACCCTGCCGCGAACGGGACAGACCGCTGCGGGCTGGATCTTCGATCGGGATCCCGCGAACCGGTCGCTCCTCACCTGGTTCGCGAAACGGCCCTGCCCGCCGCCCCTGCCCGGCGACAATGCGAACGACCCGCGCATCGAGCGACAACGAGCGATCATCCGCATGATGCCGAAGGAGATCCTCGACATGCACCTCAGTGCGGCCGAGGAACCCGACGAGTGTCATTGGTTGATCAGCAATGGCATGAAGGCACCTCATGAGATCTACTCGATGCGGGTCCCCGGCTACTACCGCTGGGTCAAGAACGATCCCGGGATGCGGGAGACCTACGAGTACTACCGTCTCCAGCTCCAGATCCTGCAGTCCCGGACGCCCGGGCGCCGCTGGGTACTGAAGAACTCCCCGCACCTGCTCTACCTCGACCATCTGCACGCGGTCCTTCCCGACGCGATCTTCGTCCAGTTCCATCGCGACCCCCTGAAGGTCCTCGCGTCGAATTGTCGGCTGGCGCTCTTCCTCCGGAACCTGGCCAGCGACCAGGTCGATCCGGCCGAGGTCGGAGAGAGCATGCTCGGTCTGCTGTCGGACTATCTCGACGGCGTGATGCGATTCCGGGCGAGCGGCGTCTCGCGCGATTGGATCGACGTGCGCTTCCCCGAATTCGTGGCCGACCCCCTGAAGGCCGTCGAAGGGATCTACGAGCGGGCGGGCCTCGAGCTCTCCGCAGAGGCTCGGGCGGGCATGGCCGAATGGGTCCGGGCGCATCCGAGAAAGGATCTCCAGCGCGCCCGCCCTGCGGATCTGGCGCCCTATGGCATCGATCCGGATCGGGCCCGAAGCGCTTTTGCCGGATACTGCGACGCCTTCGATGTCGCCTGCGACGGCATCTAGCAGGCGGACCCGGGACATGGAAAAGCCGGACGAAAGCGCCGAGCAGATGCAGGCGGCCTGGGAAGCCTGGTGTGACACGCTCCGGGACGCGCCCCGGCTTCTCTTCGAGCATGGGCTGGCCCAGCAACCTCCGGATTCGAGCGGTCCCGATCCGAGCGACGACCGGCGGGGCCTCGCGCTCGATCCGCGCCGCCTCGCCGAGGGCTATCGCTATCTCGCCCGACTGACCGCCATGGCGCTCGAGCGCGGCTTCGAGGGTGGAGACGCCGACCATCCGCGTCTGCTCTTCAGCCAGGGACCCGCTCGCAAGATCGGGGGCGACTGCCCCGACGCGATCTATCGCGACTGCGCGATCGACGGCCGGGGTCGCTACCGCCTGCATGGCCGGCGCGGAAATGCCGCATCGATCTCCCTGTCGGTGAACCGCAATCCCATCGCCGCAGCCCAGGGAAAACCCGCCGTCGTCGCCTCCCTCACGACCGACGAGATCGACTTCGAGTCCGACGGACGCTTCGAGATCCTTCTCGGAGGAGAGCCCCGGAAGCGCAACTGGTGCCCGCTCGCCTCGGATGCCTCCCGCCTCATCGTGCGCCAGTTCTTTGGCGACCGGGAGGATCCCGAGCCGGCTCGACTGCTGATCGAACGCCTGGATGCCCCGAGCGGGATCCCCGCGCCCCTCGGCGCCCAGGACGTCACGTCGGCCCTGGGACTCGCCCGGGCCTTCCTCGGATACATCCCGGGGTTCTGGGCGGATGAGTATGCGCGCGTGGCGAGCCGACCGAATCTGCTCACGGCGCTCTCGCCGGAACACCAGGAACGCGTCCAGGCGCTGCCCGGTGGCATCCCTTTCTGGGGTCACTACCGACTGGCGGCCGACGAAGCGCTCCTGATCGAGGTGACTCCGCCTGACTGCGCCTACTGGAGCCTCCTCTGCGGGACGCCCTGGTTCGAGTCTCCCGACAACCGTCATCATCCCGCGAGTCTCGACATGGATCAGGCGGAGCTCGACACCGAGGGACGACTCCACGCGATCGTCTGCGCGCGCGACCCCGGCTTTCCCAACTGGCTCGACACGGCGGGGTACGCCGAAGGCTTCCTGCTCCTGCGTTGGCTGGAAACGGAATCCGCGCCTGAACCCCGCTGCCGCGTCCTGCCCCTGGACGAACTCGCGTCGGCATTGCCCGCGGAGACGCGACGGGTCACGGCCGAAGAACGCGCCCGGGAACGTGCGCATCGCCGCCGCATCCTCGACCTGCGATTCCAGGGCCTTTGATCCCCCGTCGCGACGCGAGCCGGCTCAGTAGATCCCCGGGATGATCCGCCAGGGAACGCGCTGGCAGTAGGCCTCCCAGTCCGCGCCATACCGTTCACTGCAGATCCGGTGGTCCCTTCGCTCGCGATGGATCAGCAGGATCGCGAAGTAGATCGGGTAGAAATAGGGGACCAGCGAGTCGAAGAGACAGGGCAGCGACCAGCTCAGCGCCATCAGGATGTCGCCCACGTAGTTGAAGTGGCGACTCCAGCCCCAGAAGCCCGAAAGCAGCAGCTTGTTGCCCTGTCTCGTTTCGAGGTATTCGGCCTTCCTTCCCCAGATCCGCGCGGTCTCCGGCGCGTTCCGGAAGTGATGCTTCTGGAGATTCACGGCACGGAAGACGTAGAGACCCAGCGTGTTCATCGCGAGGATGCCGACGACCCCCCAGACGGGCAGCGTGTGGGGATGGTCGACCAGGTAGGCCGCCTGGAGGCTGTACGTCAGGGGGACCCAGACGAGGTCGCCGAACACGAGCATGAAACCGAAATTCTCGTGCTTGATGTCCATCGTCGTCAGGATCGCGGATTCGTTCCAGAAATAGTCGAGGATGTAGAGCAGCTGCATGCCGCAGACGAGGAGCATCGCGTTCGTGACCACGCCGTGCTTCTCGTACTGCACGAGCGCGAAGCTCGCGTTGAAGAGCATCCAGAGGATGAGCCCCGGTCGCGCTTCGCAGAAGAACTTCAGATCGAAGAACCCACCGGCCGGAATCCTGGGGTTTCGGCCCGTCCCCATCCAGAAATCGTGGATCGGCCGATGCGTGATCCGCCCTCCGTGTTCGGGCCGCTTTCCGAAGAAATAGAGGAAGAGGCTGAAGAGGAAGGCGAAGATCGTCATCACCGAGAGAAGCGCACCGAACTGGTCGTAGAGGAAGCGAAGCGAGAACGCGCCCGAGAGCTCGAGGGCGGCCGCCGCCGCGAAGGTGAGCCAGAGACTCGTCATGCCATTCAGCCGGTATTCGAGCGCCCCGCCCCCCGGCCCCGGCATCCCCCGCCCGATACGGCCGGGAACGAATGCCTGGAGGCCCGCCTGGAAGACCAGCCAGAGCAGGTAGAAGGCGGCGGCCTGCCAGG
>DRKE01000100.1 GCA_011051925.1 Deltaproteobacteria bacterium | reverse complement strand
ATGACCGCGACCCGATTCTTCCGGGCGTGCTCCGACGGGCCCTGGCCCGATCCCCGGGGTCGACCCGCACCCGGACGCGCTCCCCCCCAGCCCCCGCCCCCGCGGCTCTTGCTGCCCGCCATCCCTCGCCCCCTCGATCCTTCGGGCCGCTGGACCCCCGTCCCCGACGACACCGGTCGCCAAGGGTTCCGCGGACTGATGTTCTTGATCTCGGCCTTCCGGGACGGAGAGCGGATCGGGCAAGACAAGGATCCAGCGGGGAGGATTCACCGGAGGGAAGACGATCCCGAGGAAGCTCAGTCGAGATCGTCCCGACCGAGCCGCCTGCGATTCTTGAGCCGGCTGCGATGGCGCTTCGCCTCGAGGCGGCGCGTCTTCGAGTTGCGGGTGGGCGCGGTCGGACGACGTGGGGGCGTCCGATGGAGTGCGGCCTCCACGAGCTCGCGCAGCCGTTGGCGAGCCATCTCCCGATTCCGGGCCCGGCTCCGATGACGGTCGGCATGCACGATCAGGACCCCCTCACGCGACAATCGGGGGCGCAAGCGGGTCATCAGTTCGAGCCGGACTTCGGGCCGGATCCCTCGGGAATCCCCCACGTTCCAGCGGAGCGTGACCCGGGTATTGGCGGTGTTGACGTGCTGGCCGCCGGGTCCCCCCGACCGACTCGCCAGCTCCTCGATCTCGCCGGCCGGAATCCGATGGCCACCGGAAAGATGCAGGTCGGAATCCCTCTCTTTCATTCCCCCCTCGACCATGGTCCCCCCACGACGACCCGGGACATCGCGCCACGTGTCCCATTCGACCTTCAGCCCGATGTCCTTCCAGTCGATTCTACGATCAGGCCAGACCCTTCGTGATCGGTGGATCCGCTCATCCGACGATGCGTCATTGCGGAAGGGAAGGATGACTCCGTGAACCAGTCGACTGCCACATGCGAAGGCCACCATGTCCTGCTTCTCCAGCAGGAGCGGGAATTCGCCGAGTTTGCCGACGTACTCTCGGACCTCGCGGTCCCGACCGAGATCCGGCGCGGTCGGCTTCCCGAACCCACCGAGATCGACGACGCGTGTCTGGTGATCGCATCGGGAAAGCGGCTCCTCCGGGGCGGAACGCCCGATCTTCGCGCCTGGCCCCGAACCTTCGCAGTGATCGACGATGGGAGCAAGACGCTCGTCTCCCAGCTGAATCGGATCGGTGTCGCGATGGTGATCCGCCGCCCGATCCACCCACGTGCGCTCCGACTGCTGCTGCTTCATGAGATCTATCGCGGTCCGGAACGCCGTGATCGGAAACGCGTCCTGATCGGTCACCCCATCCGGATCGGCGCGGGTCTCTTCAAGTCCCGAGCGATCCTTCTGGAACTGTCTCCCTCCGGCGCACGGGTCGAGATGGCCCACCCACCGCCGGTGGGAAGCGAAGTCCGGCTCCTGATCGGACGAGATCTCACCCGCGGCCGGCCGATCCGCCTTCGCGGCCGGGTCGTCCGAAGCCTCCGTTCGCGAAGCGAAGACGCGGCCTGTCGCGGCGAAGCGGGACTCCGCATCCTCGATCCGAAGCGACACGCGGAAGCGATCCGATCCCTGCTCGATCGCTTCGCCCTCGGTCCGGCGCCGTGGAAGACGGCACGGAATGACCACCCGATCGGCTGCGGGAAGCCATGCAGCACCGATCGCGAAGCAAACCCGGATCCCCCACGATCCCTGCTCCCGGCTCGCGGAGCCGAACGGGAAGGCACCCTGGAACCCCAGCCCCGACCATCGCCGACGCCCCCGATCGGAGCCCCGCCGGAGTCCGCTGCTTCCGCCGGACCGACCGGATCGCGACCCGCCCCGGCGGCCTTCCCGGAAACGCCGTCTCCAGGGCGTTCGGAAGCGCGGGAAGAGCCGGGTTCCGAGACGTCCGGCCCGCGCCAATCCGAACCATCCGAAGACCCGATCGACCTCCCCGGATGCGAAGGAACGGGCGAACGACGACACGATCCGCGCATCGCCTACGACGAGCGCTTCGTGGCCCTCGGGCAGGAAGCCTCCCGAGTCCTGGTGGGGCGCGATCTTTCGGCCGGGGGGATGCGCATCGCCCGCAATCCCGCCGTCGCGATCGGCGACGTGCTGCGGGTGGCCCTGCATGATGGCACCGATGCCGATCCGCTGATCGTCCTCGCCCGCGCCCATCGGGACGATGGCGAAGCGGGTCTCGTCCTCGTATTCGAGAATCCTTCCCCGCTCCAATGTGAACGCATCGCGAAGATCATCGCTGCGGGCACGCCGCTCCATGCGACCGGAGAGGCGTCCGAGCACGACCGCGACGGCCCCGCATCGGTCTTCGTCGCCGAGATGATCGAAAGGGTCCATCGGGAGGGCGATCCGGAGATCGATGAATTCCTCGACACGGTCTTCGAGCCCTTCGAGGTTCCCTGACCTCCCGCGAAACCCCGATCGCGGCGCCCTCATCCCGACGCAATCCGGGTGCAGGATCGGCCGATGGAAACGGAGACTTCCGCTCCAGTCGGCCACCCGATCGGACGATGCGCCCGAAGACATGACGATACCCTCAAGCGACTCGAGACCGACCCGGGGTTTCAGCCTGATCGAATTGATGATCGTGGTCGCGATCATCGGGATCCTCGCTTCCGTCGCCCTTCCGCTCTTCGGCCAGTACCAGCTGCGTTCGAAGAGCGCCGAGGTGAAGGCCAATCTGAGCGCGATTCGCGTGGTCGAGGAAGCGATCTTCTCGGAAAACGGACGCTACCTGCCTGCTGCCGCGGAGCCCCCGATCATCCCGGGCGCCACGCCCGCGCCCTTCGACTGGAGTACACCGGATTACGCGGCCCTCGGATGGGCACCGGAGGGCGCCGTCTATTTCTCCTATGCCGTGGCCGTTTCCGCCGACGGAGTCGGATACACGGCGGATGCCGCCGCCGATCTCGATGCGGATGGCATCCTGCAGATCTGGGGATATGGCAAGGCGGACGGGCTCGGAACGCTCGTCAACGGCGGAATCGGATGCAACGCGGCCCTCTTGACGCCCGAGATCATCGGCTCCTGCGTCCTCAGCCGATCCATCTACTGAACCCGGAAACCGCCCCGTTCCCAGGGATCCCACGGCATGACCCCGACGACCGAAGACGAGACGCCGCCGAGTCCCGCAACCGATCGCTCCATGGCATCGGGAACCGGCGCAGCCGCATCGCGACTCGCCCGACTGCAAGCCCTTCGTTCGGCCTGGGGCGTGCTCGCGCCCTCCGCGCTCTCGGAAGATGGCCAGCGCATCGCTGGGATCGGGCGGAACCTCACCGCACGGATCGACGCGCTCGGACAGGATCGAAGCGTCTCTCCGGATCAAGAAGGCCAGGACATCGACCGCGAACTCGAGGCGTTCGAAACGTCGATCCGGACGATCGCTGCCCGCGTTCCGGTCAGCCAGTTCCGATCGACCCTTCCAGGGCATCTGCCCGGAAATCGCCAGGGGCTGCTCGATCTGCTGGACATCCTGATCGGGCCGGGGATCGAGGAGCTCGAACCCGGACCATGCCATCCCGGTGCCATCGACTACCTGATCACCCTCCTGTGTATCCATTCCGGATCCCCGCTTTCGCCTGGAGGCGCGATCCGACACGATCCGGTGACGCTGACACCGCGCCTGGAATCCCTCAGCCTCCGTGCCGAAGAGATCGCCGGGGAACGCTTCACCGGTGTCGAAGCCGAGTTCTTCATCGCCGCGGGCATGGACGGAAGGGACCTGCGCGAGGAGTTCCAGCATCGCACCCTGCGATCGCGCAAGGCCGAACTCGGGCTCGCCTTCTTCGTCCCCAGGATCCTGCGCGCGATCGTGACCTACAACGCCGCACTGATCAGCCGGGCGGCTGACGAAGCCCAGCATTCCGGCGACTGGGGATTCGCGGGCGAAGAGGACCCAGGCGACGACGCGCCCGGGACCGGGACAGGGAGGATTTCGGTCTTCGACTCCGAACCTCTCCGGCAGATCATCGATTCCGTACGGCGGCGCGCTCGGGGGGAGGCTCCCCGGACCACGGCATCCGACCAGATCGCCTGGGCCCTCGATTTCGACCACCTGACGAAGTCGGAGCGGAAGGCACTGCTGACCGATCGGCCGGGTTCTCGCCAGGAACCCCTCGGCACGGCCATCGTCGTCGGACTGATCTGTCGCTCCCTGGCGGTGCTTTCCGTCGAGCTCCAGACCCTCGGCATTCCCCCGGATGATCTGGCCGATCTCTGGACGGACGAACTCGGACGACTCTTCCAGGAAGAGATCAACCGCCACATCAGTCGCAACGACTACCGGACGGCCTGCTCGCTCTCGGAGATCAAGAACAAGTTCGTTTCGGCTCCCCTGGCCGACCAGTTCCGGGAGCAGGGACTCGCTGCCCGGCCCGCCGCGGTTCCTCCGACGCCGGAAACCGGCATCCAGACCGACCCGATGCCCGCGACACCGCCTCGCGAGGAGAAGCGGGAGAGCGCACGCGACCTGATCCGGAGCGCACTCGACGAATCCATCGAAGAGCATTCCGGAGCCGGAACCCGCATCGGCGGATCCGCCTGGCCCTGGCTCCGCATCGGTCAGGCCGCCGCCCTGATCGCCCTGGTCGCGGTCATGGTCGGAGCGGGCCTCGGAAGACCGGATCGTGATCTCGAGACATGGAATCGCGAGCAGCTCGCCACGGTCTCGCCCCACCTGCTGCACGGTGCGCGAAGCGACGAGGGCCGTGGGACGGCCTTCGTCGGAACGATCGACGAGGCGTGGCTGGACCTGCCTCCGCGGGAACGGGGCGAGAGTGCCGAAGACCTGGTCATGCGACTCCGGAACCTCGGACTCCGCCAGATCATGATCTATGACGCGGACGATGTCCTCCGAATCCAGGCCATCGGGTCACAGCCGATTCGCATGCTCTAGCCCGTCGTCCCCCGCCCCGACCTCGGCCCTGGCCTCGGCGACGAGCCTCCGGAGGGCCTCCCGGGCCGGCGCGAGGGCCCGGGGCCACGCCAGCGCCTCGACCCCCGGCCGGAGATGGGTCCGCTCGCCATCCTCGAGGTCCGCGGCGATCTGTTTCTGGAATCCCGCCGGCGTCTCGCGGACTCGGACGCCAGGCGAATCCGAAAACGCCTCATAGCCGCGCAGGGCCGCCGGGGTCATCACCACCGGCTTGCCCGAAAGCAGCGCCTCCGCCGTCTTGATGTTCGACCCGCCCGCCGAATCCTGTGCCGGCACGATCAGGGTCCGCGCACCCCTGACGAGGGCTGCGAGCCGTGACGCGTCGACGGGACCGACGAAGGAGATGGACGCATTCGCCCGTAGCCTCTCGAACCCGGGATGGGTCGAGTCTCCGATCGTTCCGGCGCAGACGAGACCCCGCCCCGCAGGCAGGTCGAGGTCTCCGCAGAATCGCACCAACGCGGCCGCATTCGGTCTCCAGTCGGAGGAAACGAAGAGCGCATGACGCTCGAAGGGCGGAACGGTCTCCGATCGCACGCCGGCCTTCGGAACCGGAGTGGCGCCATTCGGTGCCACACAGACCTCTCGCGCGCCGATTTCGCGATAGTGCCTCGCGTCTTCTTCCGTGCAGGCAAGCACGAGATCCGATCGGCGAACGAGGATCGCCTCGACCCGGGCCATGCGCGCCAGAAGGCGGCGCGCTTCCCCGGAGAGGGGGCCCTCCGCGAGGCGCCCCTTCCCGAAGCGACGGGCCCCATCCGATCCGAAATAATCGAGCAGGGTCAGCGATTCGATGTTATGCGACGAGTAGACGATCCGTTTTCCGACGAGACGATCCTCGAAGAAGGGGTAGGCGAAGGGGTGCTCGAAATGAACGATGTGGGCTGCGGCGATCCGCCGGCGATCCTCTTCCAGACGGTCTCGAAGCCGGGCTGCCGTCTTCGGGCGTCGGCCCAGGTCGCGACTCAGGGCGAGGGGTGTCCGCCGGATCCAGGCCTCGATGGGCGAAAGCGCCGCGCGAAGGCCCCGCTTTCGCGGTCGGAACGCCGCCAGGAACCGGGGGTCATGCCGATGGACCACGTCGAGATTCCAGGCTTCGGCATGGTCGAGGTAGATCCGATGGATCCAGTGACTGCGTTGTTCCCCACCGCGAATCGGGAACCCGATCGCGTCATGACCCAGCATGACCACCTGAATGGTGTTTCGAAGAATGGGTCTCAGGGATCGGGACTTCGAGGATTTCGTTTCGGATGGGATCTTCATAGGGCGTATCGGAGGTCGTGGACCCGGTTGTTGGGGATCCTCCGGGTCAGGATGCGCCCCTCGTAGCAGCGCTTCAACCATCGCCCGAGCT
>DRKE01000099.1 GCA_011051925.1 Deltaproteobacteria bacterium | reverse complement strand
GGGTCCCCGCGGCGAGCTGCCGCCATTCGGCGCGCGGTCCCCCGTTGAGGGTGCCGTAGCGAAGTCCTTCCCGATTCCATCCATCCGGCAGGAGCGTGAACATGCCGAGGCGGAGGCTCGCGAGCCGCGCGTCGTGAAGGGCGAGGTCATGCACCACCTCGAGTCGCGCATGGTGCCGGTAGAGCCGATAGATCTTTCGCCATGCCCCGTGGCGCGAGTGCAAGACCGCCTCGACCGTGATCCGGACGGCGCCCGAAGCGGTCGGATCGCATTCGAGTCCGACCGGCCCGAGATCGGTTTCCTTGCTACCCGCCTCGGCGACCGCGACGACATGACCGCTGTAGAAATCCGGCGTGAATTCGATCTCGTCGAAGCTGCCATGGGGAATCGTCCCGAGGACCGCGCGTTGCGAGATCGAGGGAAAGCGCAGCCTTTCGATCGCCGCGCCGCGATGGCGGAGGAAATCGGCCTCGACGCGTTCCGTGATCGCCGAACCCGGCGAGCGGTCTTCTCCCCCGCCGTCGGGCACGGCATCGATCGGCACGAAGGCGAGCGACAGCTCCCGACCGGATGCGATCCGTGGCTCGAGGACCAGCACGGCCTGTCGGATGCTTCCATCGCGATGTCGACCCGAGATCTCGATCTGGTAATCGTCCCGATCGAGCCTCTCCCCTCGTCGTGTCTGCAATGAGAGGTTCCGGAACCGGCCCGAAGGAAGTCGCAGGGGGATCTCGACCGGCAGGCCCGACCAGGCATTCGATCCCGGATTCACGATCAGCAGATCTTCGTCGTCCTCCAGGCGGGGCATCACCCGATCGAGACGGGCCCTGGCCTCCTGCCCCGCCAATCCCACCCGCGACTCGAATTCGACCACCTTCTCCTCGGTCGCCCGTGTCCTGAAATCACTTCGCCAGAGATCGACGAGCTCGACGGGGCAGCCCGCCTCCCGCCCACCGCCGGCCAGGCGGCGGGCGGCGCGATCCAGCCGCAGGAGCGAATGACACCGCGTGTTCATCCCGAATCCGTCCCGACCGGAAACCGCCCATCGCGTCGGGTTGTATCGCGGCTGCTTCTTGCACGGGATCGGCTCTTCTGCGCACCCGAGCTCGACGAAGGGAAGGCAATCGTTCCCGCAGACGACATCGCGGGGCAGGGCGAATTCGAAACGGGAATCCCCGGCCAGCGCCTCGAAGGTTCCGATCAGACGCTCCATCTCCATCCCGGGTCCGCTTCCATCCTGTCCCGGCACGGGACGCGAGGGCCGGTAGTCGAAGATCTCGACATCGCCCCCATAGATGCACAGCGCTTCCCCCCCGTCGGCCGAGAGTCGACCCAGCAGACGGTCGAGTTCCGCCCGCGGAATCTCTCCGTGCGCGATCCGCTGCATCTTCTGGAAGACGATCGAGTCGTTCCAGAGCAGGAGCGGTCCCGGCGATTCCGGGCTTCCCAGGCGCGAAGGTTGACAGCGAAGTGGTCGCAGGGCCGGCTGCCGGCTGGCCGGGTTGTTCCACTCCATGACGATCCTGCAGCATCCCGCCTCCCGATGCAGATCCGTGAGACCGTCGGACCAGGTCTGCTCGTGAACCAGGAAGGTTTCCGGCACGAATCCGAGGATCTCGCGATAGAGGTCGATGCCCAGCTCGAGATTCGCCCGGTTGATCTCGGCTGGTGCGAGCGGTGCGACGACCTGGGCCCAGCCCGAGCCGATCGGCTCCACCAGGCCTCTCTCCGAAAGTCCGCGGAACCGCTTGACCCACTCCGGGTCCTCCTCCTGGAGCGAGCGAAGCGTCCTGGCGCTCATCTCGAACCCGATCGGGATGCCGAGTTCCTCGGGCAGGCGCAAGAGGGGCCAATAACAACGCGCGATGACGACGGGCCGATCCGCGTCGGGCAGGGCCGAGAAGTCGAGATTGCCGTGGAAGGCCGTGTAGAGTCGCAGCGGCTTCATCGTCGCAGCTTCTCGAGATGGCCCGACAGGACATCGACGACCCGATCCTGATCCGCCTCGGCCAGATCCGGGAAGAGGGGCAGGGAAAGGAGCCTGAGATAGGCTTCTTCCGTGTTCGGAAGATCCCCATAGCGCGTGCCGAACCGATGCCGATAGAAGGGTTGGAGATGGATCGGGATGTAGTGCACCTGCACTCCGATGCCCTCGTCGTGAAGTGCGCGATAGACGGCTGCACGCCCTCCTCGAAAGCGTGCCGGATCGATCCGGATCGGATAGAGATGCCATGCCGATCGGGTGCCCGGCCGCTCGGCAAGAAGTTCGACACCGTCGATCGATCCGAGAAGCGCGTCATAGCGCCGGGCGATCCGTCGCCTTGCAGACAGCGTTTCGTCCAGGCGAGCGAGCTGACTCGCGCCCAGCGAAGCGCCGAGATCGGGCAGTCGGTGGTTTCCCGAAAGCGTCTGCATCTCGTAGACCCAGGCCCCCTCCTCTTCCGAGCTCACGTCGGCCGGCAGGCCGAGCCCCTTCCAACGTTGCCGATCCCGCTCCACGCCGTGCTCCCTCAGACGCCGGCATCGTTCCGCAAGCGTCCCGGAGCGGGTCGTGATCGCGCCCCCTTCTCCCGTCGTGATGTGTTTGGCGGGGTGGAAGGAGAAACAAGCCGCATCCGCCTGGGATCCGATCGGTCCCTCCTCCGACTCCGCTCCGAGCGCATGGCACGCATCTTCGAGCAGGAATCGGCCGGCTCCCAACCCGTCCCGACAGGCACCGATCTCGCCGACATGCCCGGCATAGTGCACGAGAACCGCGCCGGCCGTCCTGGGCGTGATCTTCCGCTCGAGGTCCGCCGGATCGACGGAAAGAGTCTGCGACCGGACGTCGACGAAGACCGGCCTTCCACCGGCGAGAAGCACGGCATTGGCCGTCGCCAGGAAACTGAGGGAAGGCACGAGGACCTCGTCGCCCGGCCGGAGACCGAGGGCCTGCAGCGCGATCTGGAGCGCCGAAGTCCCGCTCGAAACGGCGACGGCCCACGCGGAACCGGTCCTCCCACAGAGCGCCTGCTCGAAGGCTTGAACCATCGGGCCCTGGGTCAGGCGCGGCGAGTCCAACACCTTCGAGACCGCCCTGCGGTCTTCGTCCCGGATCTGGTGCTGGCAGTACGGGATCAAGGCGCCGGGCTCACCCCCGGACCGATCGATTCCCCGTTTTTCGCGGCGGGCGCGCGGCTCGTCGGGGACGGCACGGGAACGACGAGTGACGCGACGTGTCGACGCAATGCCTCGATCGACATCCACTCCGTGTTGGTATCACTCGAATAGACGAATCCCTCGGGCAGTGTGCGACCGGCCAGGCCCGATGTCGGCTCGCTTCCCACGTCGGGCGTCACGACGTAGTGCCTGCCGAAATCGATTGCACACCGGGATTCCTCCGCCGTCAACAGGACTTCGTGCAGCTTCTCCCCCGGTCGCCTTCCCACTTCATCGATGCGGGCAGCAGGCGCGATCGCCCGCGCCAGATCCATGATCCGCATGCTGGGAATCTTCGGCACGAAGATCTCGCCGCCCTTCATCTCCCCGACGGCCTCGAGCACAAGGTCCACCGCCTCTTCGAGGGAGAGCCAGAATCGGGTCATCGCCCGATCGGTGATCGTCAGGACGCCCGACTCGGCCTGTCGGCGGAAGAGCGGAATCACGCTGCCGCGACTTCCCATCACGTTCCCGTAGCGAACGCAGGAAAAGCGGATGTCGCGACCTCCCGCGTAGACGTTCCCATGGACGAAGAGCTTCTCGGCGCAGAGTTTCGTCGCGCCGTAGAGGTTCACCGGATTGACCGCCTTGTCGGTCGAGAGCGCCACCGTTCGTCGCACCCCCGCATCGATCGCGGCGTCGATCACGTTCTGCGAGCCCTGGATATTCGTCTTCACCGCCTCGGCCGGGTTGAACTCGCAGATCGGGACGTGCTTCAGGGCGGCCGCGTGGACGACGAGATCGATGCCATGCATGGCCCGATCGAGACGCGTACGGTCCCGGACATCGCCGATGAAGAAGCGCAGGCGCGGATCCTGCCCGAACGTCCGGGCCATCTCGTACTGCTTGAGTTCGTCCCGACTGTAGATCCGGATCGTGCAGTCCTTCCGGTCGGCGAGCACACGCCGAACGAAGGCCTGCCCGAAGGAGCCCGTTCCGCCCGTCAACAGGATCTTGAGAGGCGAAGCCGCCCCTCCTGCGATTTCGTTGCCCTCGTGCGCGGGCCGCGCTCTTGTCCAAGCCACGACCCGCAAGAGAGCAAGACCGATGCCAAGGATTCCGTTCCCTGCGCGAGTTCATGGCAACGAGAGGGACGAATCTGCCCAGTGGCATTCCAATCTGAACGAGAGGTTTCAGTTCGGGCCGGAAACGGGCGGTTTCAGCGGCCGAGGGCGCGGGCCCGTTCGGTCGCGTCGGCCAGGTCGGCGGCCTCCGGATCCGTCTCCGCACCGTCACGCGAGCGCTTCGAGATCTCCACCCAGGCCTCGTTCAGGGTCGAGAGCACGCCCGCCGCCTCATCGAGCGGCTGCGCGGTCCCTCGCACGTTCGCCTCGAGAAGCCGGTCCGTCACGAAGAAATAGAGCGCGTCGAGGTTGCGCGCGATCTCGCCGCCTTCGCGGAAATTCAGGCTGTGCTGCAGCTCATTGACGATCGCCAGGGCTTTCGCGATCGCAGCGGCACGGCCCGCGATCTGACCCGACTCCTGATGGTGCTTCGCCGTCCGGATGAAGCGAAGCGCTCCCTCGTACAGCTTGACGATCACCATCTCCGGCGTGGCCGTCTTGATCTCCATCTCGCGATATCGAGCGCCCAATCGATCTCCCCGTGGCCGGACGTTTCGTTCGCCCGAAGCGGCTTCCCACTCACGCCCTGTTTCGGCGCTTCCTCTTCAGAGCTTGAAGGTCTCCCGAAAAAAGAAACTCCGGAGCAGCACTCGGTGCTGCTCCGGAGCTCCCTTCGACATTCCGCCTTCCGCGATCATGCGGCCGACGTCATTCCCGGACTATCGGAGAAGCGACAACGCGCTCTGCGTCGACACGTTCGCCTGGGAGAGAACCGAGATGCCCGCCTGCTGCAGGACCTGGTTCCGGGTGAGGTTCGCCGTCTCGCTCGCGAAGTCGACGTCCCGGATCCGGGACTCGGCCGCGGAGCTGTTCTCCACCGAGACCGCCAACGAACGGATCGCCGATTCGAGTCGGTTCTGCACCGTACCGAAGGTGGCGCGGAGCGAAGCGACCTGGGCGATCGCGCTATCGAGATTCGAGAGCGCGATCCGGGCGTTCGTCACCGTGTTCACGGCACCACCCGCCGCGGCCGAACCGATGCCGATGGCCGAGGTCCGCGCGTCGACGGCCGCGATCGTGATCCGATCGTCCGCCGTGTTGTTGACGCCGATCTGGAAGGTCGTCGTCCCGCCGCTCGCGAGGATCGCCGTCCCGTTGAACTCGGTGACGGCGGCGATCCGGTTGATCTCATCGAGGAGATCCTGGTACTCGTTGTTGATCGTCGTCCGTTCGGTCGAGCCGAGCGTGCCGTTCGCCGCCTGGATCGCCAGCTCACGCTGTCGGATGAGGATGCCACTGACTTCGTCGAGGGCGCCTTCACCGATCTGCAGGAGGGAGATGCCGTCATTGGCGTTCCGCTGGGCCTGGCTGAGGCTCCGGATGTCGGCTCGGAAACCTTCCGAGATCGCGAGACCCGCTGCGTCGTCAGCCGCCCGCGTGATCCGAAGACCCGAGGACAATCGCTGGAGCGACTTCTGCAGGCCGAGCGTGCTGTTGACCAGGTTCCGCTGGGCGTTGAGTGAAGAAATGTTCTGGTTGACTCGAAGTCCCATATTCGTTGTTCCTCCATGAGATGGAAGACCCGCCGTCCTTGGCGACCCTTTTTACTCGTTCGAATTCGAGGCGCGTTCGACTTGAAGCACGGTCTCGTTGTCGCCGGGGTGCCAGTGCAATGGGGATGCCAGCCGGCGGGGGCAATCAGCGACAGGCAGTTCCGATTCAGCCGGAAGCAACTCGACTTCCAAGTCCGCGAGCCGATCTCTCGCGTTGCCGCGAACGACCCGGATTCCAGGGATCCGGGGCTTTCATTCCGGAATCCGCCGAAGCCGGGTCTTTCAGATTGAGCGATCGGGCGCGCTCTCTTCGAGACAGGATGCGGGCCTTCGGCGACGGCGCCGGTACCGAACTTGCTTTGAAGTCCACGGCCGGGGCGAACGCCCGGCTTCCTTCTTCAACGAGACGCATGGTTCCCATGATCCATCCTGCAACACGAGTGACGCCGCTCCCGACCTCCGAACCCCGGAAGGGGGCCTCGACCCCACGGACGTCCGCACGGTCGGACGCAGGCCGGATGCGGGTCGGATTCGGGTCTCCGGCGGAACGTCGAGACATCCTCGAATGGCTCGAGCATGGCCTTCGACCGGGTCGAGCAGGACGCCTCGCCCGCGAATACCCGATCCTCTTTCGTCGGAATCCCTCGGTCTTCCCGATCACGCTCTTCGACGGTGCCGAGCCAGCGGCCTTTGCGATGCTCTGGGCCGTCCACGTCCGGGTCGGCGTACACCGACTCCGCGTCGGCCTGGTCTCGCTCGTCTATACGGACCCCGCCTTACGTGGACGAGGATATGGACGCCGGGTGGTCGAGGCCGCGATGGCGCAGGCCGAGGGCCTGCAGCTCGGACTCGTCGTGCTCTGGAGCGAACTCGAGTCCTTCTACTCGCCGCTCGGTTTCGTGCGGGCCGGGCGGGAGGACCTGCTGGTGCTCGACATCGATTCGATCGATTCGGCCATTCGTGAGGTCGGGCTCGATTCTCCGGCAGCGACGTTCACCATCGGCTCTCTCGAGGACCCCGACTGGAGCGCCATCGAGCGGATCCGAAGCCAGCGGGAATGCCAGATCGAGATGAACCCCGACGAGTTCCGATCCCTGCGTTCGATTCCCGACATGCATGTCCGCGTCGCCCGGGACGCGACCGGGGTCCGGGGCTTCGCGATTCGCGGGCGCGGGGATGATTTCCGGGAGGTCATCCATGAATGGGGCGGAAGTCCAGCGGCCACCCTCGAATGCTGTCGATCGCTCGCGGAAGCCCTCGGACCCGAACGGGAGATCCTGCTGCTCGGTCCGCCCGGCCGATCGGCAGTGCCCTGGGCGCTGCGAAGAAATGGCGCACGCTTGATCCGGAAGCCCCTCGGATGGGCCCGGCTCGCATCCCTCGAGGCGCTTTCAGAAGATCTCGCCGCTTTTCTTCCCGGAAGTGCCGGGATCCGCCTCTTTCGGATGGATCCATCGCCGGCCGGCGAGATCCGCGTGACCTCGGATCGGGGTACGGCGCGCGTGTCCTCCAGGACGCTGCTCCATCTCCTGCTCGGGTCGGACGAGCCCACCGACGGCATGAACGCCTCGGAACTCCGTTCCCTCCTGGCCCCCGCCCTCGCGCCTTCGGCGCTCGAGCCACTCCCCCTTCCCTTCTTCATCTGGGGCCTGGAATCGATCTGACATCATGATCTGGATCACGCGATTCGACGGTGAACGTCTGCTCTTGAACGACGACCAGGTTCTCTACATCGAGGAGACCCACGACACGCTTCTCGTGCTCGCTACGGGCGAACGTCTCCGCGTGCTCGAATCGCCCGAAGAACTCGTGGATCGGATCGCCCATTGGCGTCGAAGGATCCTGGGCCTCTCGCTCCTTCATGAACTCGAACCCGAAGCAGGCGAGGCGTAGTCGGACTCATGGATCCCGTCAGCCTCATCGGCCTCGTTCTGGGAATCGGCGCCCTCGTCGCCACACAGTTCATCGAGGGCGGTCATCCGATGACCCTGGTCCAGGCGCCGGCCGCGCTCATCGTCTTCGTCGGCACGCTCGGCGCCACGCTGCTTTCCTGCTCGTCACGACAGCTCGCGGCCGCCCTTCATGAAAGCAGGGCCGTTTTCGGCCCCATCGTCGACCGCAAACGTCGGATCGCGGAGCTCTTCCGGGACCTCGCCTTCATCGCTCGCAAGGACGGGCTGGTGGCGCTCGACAGGATGGGCCCCTCCCTCCCGAGCCTCTTCATGCGGCGTGCACTTCGATACGTCATCGACGGCTGCGAGGAGAAGCAGCTGGAGGACATCCTCGACGCCGATATCCGGTCACGGATGAAGCTCTCCCTCTCCGCTGCCGAAGCGTTCGAGATCGCGGGCGGCTACGCCCCGACGATGGGCATCCTCGGAGCCGTTCTCGGATTGATTCGTGCGATGGAATCCCTGACGGAGCCCGACGCCCTGGGAGCGGGAATCGCCGTCGCCTTCGTCGCGACGATCTACGGGGTGGGTCTTGCGAACCTCGTGCTGCTGCCGATCGCCTCGAAGATCCGTGATCGCGCGCGGCTTCGGGAAGAGGAGGACACCATCGTCGCCGAGGGAGCCCTGGGGCTCCAATCCGGGATCTCGCCCCGTTCCCTCGAGCGCCTGCTTCTCGCTCATGTCACTCGCGAGTCGGGTTCGTGAGGCGACGCGTCCCACGGACCGAAACCGACGGGCGGGCTACGCCCCCGGGTCGTGACCGCTGGCTGCTTTCCTTCGCCGATTTCCTCACGCTGATGCTCGCCCTCTTCATCGTTCTCTATGCGAGCGCCCAGCTCGATTCCGAAAGGAACCGAAACCTGATCCAGGGTCTGCAATCCGCCTTCTTCTTCGACGAGAGCACGCCTACATTGGTTCCGGTCGATGGCCATGCATCGGATATCCAACCCGTACCCGAGATCATTCCCGGCCCGATCACGCCCCAGAACCAGCTGAAAGAGGACCTTGCCCACGAACTCGAGGTCCAGAAGCAGAGGTTGGGCAGGGATCCCGGAATGAGCCTGTATGAGACCGAGAGGGGGATCGTGGTCTCGCTCGCTTCCGCGGAGTTCTTCCCGGCAGGCGGAGTCGAGATCCCTCCCGAGCGCAAGGCGATCCTCGCCGCGCTGGCGCCCCTCCTCGCGGCCGGTTCGATGCCCTTGAGCTTCGAGGGACACACGGATGATCAGCCGATCGAAAGCGATCGGTATCCCTCGAACTGGGAATTGTCATCGGCCCGCGCAGCGTCCGTCGCCCGTTTCTTCATCGAAGAGCACGGAATCGATCCCCGCCGCGTCGCCACCGTCGGCTATGCCGAATTCCGCCCCTTCGTACGCAACGACGGTTCGGCCAATCGTTCCCTCAACCGTCGGGTCGAGATCGTCCTCCTCCGCGACGCGCAACTCGTTCCCCTCGACGATGGGCACGACGATTCGGACGCCGAGCTGGACCGTCTGCTCGAAGGGCTGCCTCCCCTGGACGATGAGGTCGACCCGAGTCTGCGCCCGCCCGCGCCCGGCCCCGCGCCCCTGGACATTCCTCCCCCCTGACCCGGATGCCGACGAGCCGGTCACACGCACGACCGGTCTTCCGGTTCGAGTGGGCGGCTCAGGGCGCCGGTGGCACGGGCCTTTCTTCACTCGTCTCCGTCTTCTGGGACGTGGACCGGAGTTCCGGAATCGCGGCACGAGTCGTGAACCGGGGGTCATCGCTGATCACCTGGACCCCATGGCGGGTCGTCGCGTTGATCAGGAGCGGTGCCGCGAGGTTCAGGAAGATCGACTTGCCCGAGAGGGTCACGATCGTCAGGATCTCGACTTCGTTCTTCTTCTCGATTCCCAGCGAAGCGAGGTGTTCGCGTTCGATCGGAGGATCGTAGTTCGGGAAGAAGGTCCACGGCGTCGTGACCACGAAGGCCAGATCCGGGTCATCCAGGCTGACGAGCCAGGCCATTTCCGAACCTTCCGCATGTTCCACCACGACGAACTTCGTCCTGTCCGGGAATCCAGGCAGAGGCTCGAATGTCAGGACATCCGATGCCTCCACCTCGATCGGCCCCACGCGTCGACTCTCGAAGCGAATTCGTTCACCCATTACCCATCCCTCCCGATTTCATTGCCCGGAATCCCCTCTTGGATCCGAGGCCCGATAGATTCGTGCTGACATTCGATGCCGCCTCGACATTCGCCGAAGCGACCCGTTCGAAGATCTCTTCCCGAAAAATGGCCACCTCTTCCGGAGCATCGATCGCGATGCGAACCTGCCCCCCGGTCGACGCCACGACCGTCACCCTCACGTCTGGTCCGATTCGTACGCTCTCACCCTGCCGTCGTGTCAATACCAACATGACGCCCCCCTCTCATATGAAATCCAGCAGCGTCGGAGTGAGCAATCGGGAGGTCACCTGCAATGAAGCCTGGAGCGCCGTTTCCTGGGCTGCTAGATCGGAATACACCTCGAACGCGTCTGCGTCCTCGAGGAATGAAATCTGCGATGCGAACTCCTGTTCCTGGAGTCGAAGGCGTTCCTCGAAAGCATCCGCCTTCGCTTCCGATCCGCCGATCTGGGATTGCTCGACGAGCATCTGATCCAGGGCCTGGTCGAGTTCCCCGATGGCCGTCTGGATCGCGAGCGGATCGTCCTGGTCGATTCCCGTCCAGAGATCACCCAAGGTGGAAAACACGTCGACCGTCCCCTGATAGACCTGGGATCCGTCGCGCGTGACGTCCACGTACACGCCCTCGTCGATTTCCACCTGGATCACGCTCGCGTCTCCCGCGAAGGTGACCGTCGGAGGCGGCGAACCGGAAACGAAACTGCCCGCCTGCACGAAGGGAGCGGTATCCGAAACCCGTCCCGAGAAGACGTACCCGCCGCCGGGCGCCTTCGAGTTCGAGAGGCTCAGCAGCCGGTCGAAGAGCTGCTCGACCTGGGTCTTGAGCGCCGCCCTGGATGAACTCCCGGAATTCGAGGTGTTTCCCGCAGCGATCGCCGTGACCTTGGCGTTCGAAACGACCTGGATCGAATCGGAGATCGCCTCTTCCGTCGTTCGGAATCGCGTTCGGGCGAGATCGATGCTCCTGAGGAAACGGCCGGTCTGGCTGAGCGAATCCTTCAGGTGGAGGGTCGTCCGGTAGTCCACGGGATCGTCCGAGGGACGATTGATGCGCAGACCGGTGGCCGCCTGCTCCTGGGTCCGTGCAAGTCGGTTCCGCTGCATCGAAAGCTGATCGAGGCCCATCCGCGCGATCATCGATTGTGTTATCCGCATGACAGGATCATCCTAGAGCGCGTCCAGAAGCGCTTGCATCAGGAAATTGACGGTCGTCACGACCCTCGCATTGGCCTGGAAATTCGCCTGCAGCTGGACGAGATTGGCCACCTCCTCATCGATCGAGACCCCGGAGATCGAATCCCGGCGGTCTTGCAGCGAAGACAGGACGGCCTCCTGCTGCTCGAGTGCGCGGCTCGTCGACCTCGCGTTCTGACCGATATCGCCGACCACGTTCACCAGGCGGCCCATGACCGAGATCGAACTGCCGGTCGGGCTGCCGGTCGTGTCACCGGCGAGGTAGTTCGTGACCTTCAACGTACGCAGGTTCTTCAGCTCCTCGACCCACGCCGTGTCCCCTGGCGCGGCCTCGGGGCCGCCCGTCACGGGATTGGGGACCGCCCCGGCTGCGATGTTGCCCAGCGATCCGCCCTGGTCGGGATCGATGTCGGCCGCGATTCCGAAATTGCGAGCCGAGTCATCGACCGTCGTCTGGCCCGAAAGGTCCGTGAAGAAGTCATGGGCCGCGCCGTCATCGAGCCCGAGTCCACCGCGATGGACGCTGTTGAAGGATTCCGACAGCGTGAAGACGACGGCATCGAGATCCCGGATCACGCCGGCGATGATGCCGTCCCGGGCCTCGATCAACCCGCCGAGTTCCCCGCCCTTCAGCAGCGATGTCGCATCGAAAGAGCTTCCCGATCCGCGGAAATGGACCTGGGAGAAGGTCGGATCGAAGGCGTTGAGATCGGCCGGGTCGACGACGGCGACCAGTTCGCTGGCAATCCGCTTGCTGACCAGGGGAACGCCTCCGGCGAGACGGATCGCGACCATGCCATCTTCGTCTTCGCTGGACACGATCTCGAACTTCTCCGCGAGATCGAGGACCAGGCGGTCACGCTGGTCACGAAGATCGTTCGCAGGAGCGATCGCCTCGGCCTCGGCGATCTCGCCGTTCAACCGCGCGATCTCCGAGGTGATCGAGTTGATTTCCGGGAGCATCGCCGTGATGCCGCGATCCGCGTCCCGCTGAAGGCCCCGAAGCTGTGAGTCGACGCGCTGGACCGTGTCGACGAGCGTTTCCGCCGCGGCGAGAACCTGGCCCCGGGCCACGCCCTGCCCCGGCTCGGCCGCGTTGGCGAGATCGTCGAGCGCGTCGAAGAACCCGGTGAGCTTGCTCGTCAGCCCGTTCGCGAGCTGGTCGTTCACGACGCTTTCGACTTCCCGATAGATCGAGCTCTCGGTTTCGAGGGAAGCGCGCCTCGATGTCTCATTGATGAGGCGGAGTCCGACGAAGCGATCGATGATCCGCTCGATCGAGACCTGTTCGACACCTGATCCGATCAGGCCCGTGGCATCCGGCTGCGCCGGGGCGGATTGCAGAACGGCGCGTTGGCGGGAGTAGCCCGGGGTCTCCGCGTTCGCGATATTGTGCCCGGCCGTGGCCAGACCGCGCTGGACGACCTGCAATCCGCGCGTCGCCGTTCCCAGGGCATCGAAGAGTCCCGCCATCCCGAGTCCTCAGATTGCCTGGCGGACGAGGCGACCACGCCCCGCTCCACGAGATCGGGCCTTGATCGGCCCGTAGCCCACATCTTCAGGAACCGCCTGACCCAGCAGCCGAAGCGTATCCCGCACGCGCGTCAGGGACCGGTTGGCGAAGCTCTCGTTCGACTGGAGCAGGGCCTGGGTCGAACCGATCAATCCGGTCAAGCGCCCATGAAGCGATGGCAGGTCGCCGGCCTCCTCGCCCAGCTGTCGGATCAGTTCCGAAAGCTTGAAAGGACCTTCCCCCAACCCGAGTTCCGAACCGAGTTCGGCCGTCACGAGAATGCGGGACTCCTCCAGCAACCGCGCCTCCTCCGCGAACGCGCGCTTCTCTTCCAGGGTCTGCTCGAGCGCGCACGGGTCCAGTTCGATCAACTCGCTTTCTTCACGACGCAGAAGGCTCGCCATCCTGAGATAGAGATCTTCTTCCGCCTGGAGAACGGTCTGCAATCTTCCGACGCACGCTTGGATCGATGTCATTCTTCCTTCCCGTCCCCTTCCGCCGGGTCGGCCGCGCCCCCTGCCCCATCCGACTTCTCGTCGGCCAGCTTTCCTTCGAGCGACGCCGCGAGCCCGAAATCCCCATTCTCCGCGATCAACCGCGCGAGTTCCTGATAGAGATGATCCCGGTACATCCGACCCGCCTGACCACCATCGAAACCGCTTCCGGTTTCCTTCGGCGCGCTCCGGCGCAACATCTCGCCCAGGAAATAGGCATCGAAGGCACGGAGAGCCGTCTTCTCATCGACGTTCCGGCCGACGTCGTGCCCGAGGCTCTGCACCGTGGGAATCACGGCTTTTCCGATCGGATCCATTACATCATCTCCACGTCCGCGGAGAGCGCGCCCGAGGCCTTGATGGCCAGGATGATCGAGATCAGGTCCGTCGGCGTCGTCCCCATGGCGTTCAGGGCACGCACCAGCTCCCCGATCGTGACGTTCTGTTCGATCACGCTCAGATGGCTCTTCTCCTCGAAAGTCTCGATCTCCGTGTTCTGCAGCCGCGCGGTCTCCCCCTGCGAGAAGGGAGCCGGCTGCGACACCTGATTCGTCCGATTCACGACGACGGTCAGGTTGCCGTGGGAAACGGCGACCGTGCCGATCCGGACCGCATCCCCCATCACGACCGTCCCGGTCCGCTCGTTCAGGATGATCCGGGCCTTCCGGTCCGGAGCGATGTCGAGCATTTCGACCCTGGCCAGGAACCCGACGACATCCCCGCGAAACGCCTCCGGAATCGTGATGTCGAGTGTCCCGGAATCCCGGGCCCTGGCGACGGTCTGCGAAAAGG
>DRKE01000098.1 GCA_011051925.1 Deltaproteobacteria bacterium | reverse complement strand
GTCTCTTCTTCACCTCCCCGTTCTCGTGGGACAGACTTTCAGCCCGTCACTCTTTCATCTCCTTCATCACCTCGGTGGGACGGGCTTCCAGCCCGTCACTCCATCATCTTCCTTCACAATGAGGCCCGAGCGGAAGCGAGGGTTTTCTTCTCTCCCCAAGCAAACATCCCATCGCGGTGCCCCGATCCAACTTTGCCTCTTCGGGTACCTCGGCTCTCCGAGCCGAGTTCTCGCCCTCTCCGAAGCCAAGTGCCCCGATCCAGCTCCGCTGGGTTGTGCTTCTGAACCAACCGGACGCCGACGCTGAGCATGCGTCGGATTTTCCTCCCGCTCCCGGCGTGCAACAATGCCGGCGGCGGGGCATCGGCCGGCTCGACCACGATCACTCCCGCCGAGGGCTGTCGCGTATGCGGATCCGATGGAAACTCACCATCCTGCTGCTGGTCGTTTCGCTGACGCCGCTGATCGCGCTCAAGATCGCCGACGCCCGCGCGATCGGGCGCTTCACGGGCCGGTCTGTCCGCCAGATGTCCGCGGCCATCACCCGCCGGGTCGAACACGAGCTGCTGCTGCACATCCGCACGGCCAGTGATCGTCTCGAGTCTCTCCGCCGGCAGACAACCTCGATCGTGCGCACGCAGGAAACGCTGTTCACCGGGGTTCTCGGCGGGGCGATCTCACCCGCGAACGGACCCGTGCGCACGAACCGTGATTTCGACGAAGGCCTCGTGCGGCCCCTCCGCGAGCAGACACGTTTTCCCGGTGAGCAGGGCCATCGGGTGAGTTACGATTCGCCCGTCGTGGTCCCGTCCCCGGGCGTGGACCGGGCGACCGCCGAGCGCCTCGCCGCGCCCATCACGGGCCTCGCGGACATCCTCGACGCGATGACACGCGATCTGCGGAAAAGCATCCGCGGCCAGTTTGTCTGTCTCGAGTCCGGCGTGCATATCGCTTACCCCGGCAAGGGCGGGTACCCGCAGGATTTCGACGGACGCACACGCCCCTGGTACACCGCGGCGGTCGAAGCCGGGGACACCGTCTGGGTCGGGCGGTACCGGGACGCGCCCACGGGTGAAACCGTCGTGACATGCGCAAGGCCCATGTACGGGCCCGGCGGCGAACTGCTGGGTGTGACCGGCGTGGACCTCTCGATCGCGATCCCGACGACGGTGCTCGAACTCCCGCCCGAGCTCGCGCTGGGGTCGTCGTCGTGTGTCGTCATGCTCGACGATGCGGGGGGGTGGTCGCTGCAGTTGTGGCGCTCGGACGAGCCGATGCCGGAGATCCTGGTCGCCGACGACCCCGAGGTGCAGGCGCAGATCATCGCCGACATCAGGAGCGGGCGGAGTGGGGTGGCCGAGGTCGGGTTCCGCGGTGAACCCTCGTTCTGGGCGTACAGCACCATGTCACGCGATCGCGCGGTGCTGATGATCGTCCCGAAGCACCGGGTCGAGTCGCTCGTCGAAGGAGCCAGGCAGGAACTGCGGGCATTGGCGCAGGAGTCGGCGCGTTCGACCGCGGCCGCAACGCTGATCGTCGCGGTGCTCGTGGTCTTCGTGGCCTATCTGGTCTCGAAGACTTTTTCTCGCCCGATCCGCCGGCTCGCCGACGCGGCGGAGGCGATCGGCCGCGGCGACCTGAGCGCCCGCGTCCGGATCAGACCCCGCGGCGACGAGATCGGAAAACTCGCGCGCACATTCAACGCGATGGTGCCCGCGCTCACCGACCGCATGCGGCTCTCCGAAAGCATCGCCCTGGCCGAGGAGATCCAGCGGGGGCTTCTGCCCGGGGGGGACCCCGAAATCCCGGGCTACACGATCCACGGGCGGTCGATCTATTGCGACGAAACCGGCGGCGATTACTTCGATTATCTGATGCCGGATTGTCTGGGAGAGGGCCGATTCGGGCTTGTCGTGGGCGATGTGACGGGGCACGGCGTGGCGGCGGCACTCGGGATGACCGCGGTGCGGTCGTTGATCCTCAGCCATGCCGCGCGGGCCGGTTCGCCCGGCGAGTTGCTGACCATCGTCAACGAGACGGCCTCGCGTGATGCCGACCGCGGGCGGTTCGTCACGCTCTCGATCGTCGTGTTCGACGGCGACACCATGCACTGGGCGAACGCGGGCCACGACCCGGGCCTCCTGTTCCGGTCGGCGACCGGGGTCTTCGAACAACTCGAAGGCTCCGGCCTGCCGCTGGGGGTGTCCGATACCGAACGCTACGAGACGGCCTCGGCCCCCGCGCCGATGCCGGGCGATGTGCTCATCCTCGGGACGGACGGAATCTGGGAGACCCGCGACCCGGCCGGGGCGTTCTACGGCAAGGCGAGACTGCGCGAATTGATCCGGAACCACGCGGACCGACCGCCGCGCGAGATCGGCGACGCCCTGCAGGAAGACCTCGCGTCGTTCCGAAAGGACGCGCCCATCCTCGACGACGTGACGTTCGTGATCCTCAAGGTGTCCGGGTGAGACGGATCCCAGGAAAAACCCGTGACCATCGAACAAACCCGGTCTTGCGCCCGGGGCTCGTTTCAGAAGCACAAGAATCATCCGGAATCTGGATGAGACAGCACACGAGGACCGCTCGGGCGCGCGCGTTTCGGGCGCACTGCGTTTTCTGCGAATCCCGCGGAGGGCTCGTCCGGATCATCTGATCACCCGCACGACCACCACACCGCGCGGGGCGACTCGGTCGACGGGTTGCCAATGCG
>DRKE01000097.1 GCA_011051925.1 Deltaproteobacteria bacterium | reverse complement strand
GATGCCCTTCTGGTCGAGGCCCGGGTGGAAGCGCATTGGCGGACCGGCGTCGAGATGGAGGCGATGGTGGCCGTTTCTGCGGCGGGGCTGACCGTGTACGACATGTGCAAGGCGGTCGATCGGGGCATGGTCATCGGCCGCATCCGGTTGGTGGCGAAGCAGGGGGGGCGGAGTGGCCGCTTCGTGCGTGACGGTGAGGAGATCAGCGGGATGGAAGCCCCGGATTGACCCGGGCAGGGCTGGGCAGGATGGGTCGGCAGGAATCATTTCCCCTCGGGTCACGCGAGGGCCGCGGCGGGACCGGGCTGGGGCCGAACCGGGCCGCAAGGGGGATCGAGGCAGACGCTCGTGAGTGAGATCGAGGAACAGGATCCGATGCCGGACGAAGCAGAATCGGCGGAACCCTCCGCTCGGGAGCGGGGTCAGTTCGCGGAGAGGCTGGGTATGAGTTACGAGATCGTTGAGCGGGGGCCTTTGGCGGGGGGGACGGACCTGCTGAACGGTGAAGCAGAGGCAGCGGGTGCAGCACGTCGCGAGTCACCGGGAGACCGGCTGCCCGACCGCAGGGCCCAGCCTTCCGTTTCCCGCGTCATGATCGACGATCCCGATCAGGATCTCGTCGAGCGCTGGCAACAGGGGGACGAGGCTGCCTTCGAGGAGTTGATCAGCCGACACGAGCGACGTGTCTACCGCCTTCTCTATCGGATGATGGGAAACAAGGAAGACGCGGAGGACCTGACCCAGGAAACCTTCCTGAGTCTCCATCGCTATGGGCATCGCTTCCGCGCGGAAGCCCGCTTCTCGACCTTCGTCTACCGGGTCGCTGCCAATGCGGCCCTCAACCGGCGTCGCTCTCTCGGGCGTCGACGCGCCCGCATCGACAAATTGAAGACCCGCCAGGCGGCGGGCGACGATCTTCCCAGTGCACCGCGGGATCCCGAAGACTCGACCCTGGGAACGGAACTGAGCGGGCACGTGCGCGAAGCGCTCGACCGGCTTTCGCCGTCCCTGCGAATGCCCGTCATCCTCTACGACATCGAAGGGCTCGCCTATGGCGAGATCGCGAAAGTCCTCGGAATCGCCGAAGGCACGGTCAAGTCGAGAATCCATCGCGCGCGCCAGGCTCTGCGCGATCACCTGAAGGAGCTGTTGGCGTCGCCCGCAGTCGAGGATCGTTCCTGTGAGACATGCTGATCTGAAGAAGAAGCTGCCCGACTACCTCGAGGGCGAACTTCCCCTCGAAACGCGTGCACTCGTCGACGCCCATCTCGACGACTGTCGTGATTGCGCCCGCGAAGTCGAGGAGATGCGCCAGACGATCCGCCTGCTTCGTGAGCTGCCCGATCCCGAACCGCCGCCGATGATCGCGGCCAACGTGATGCGCCGGATTCGCGCGGGAGAGGCCCGCCCGGGGTTCTTCGATCGGGTCACCGCGGCGCTGGGAGGGATTCTCGAGCCGGGTTTCGTCCTGCCGGCGTCGGCGATCGCGGCGGCCGCGCTCGTCGTGACGGTCGTCCAGGGGCCCTCGCCGGTCCTGGTCGACGGCGACGAGATCGATGCCGCGGTCGGGCTCGGTACGGGTCGATCGGGGACGTCCACGGCCCTTCCGCTGCGGGCGGATCGACCGAAGGGCCGATCCTGGACGATGACGATGGATTTCTCGCCGGTGCCCCCCTCGATGGCCAGCCGTCCGGAAGGACAGGCGCCGGGGAGTCCTCCCGGCGCGGGGTGGCTCGCGGCCCGGGAGTCTGCCGGGATCCCGAGCGGGCTTCGGACTCGACCCGAAGCCGTCCGGCCATCCCCCTCCGCGATGTCCTTCGGCCCGTTGTTGACGCCGAGGGCGCCGAGATCGGCCGATCCGTGGAGCGGTGGACCCTCGAACGGCGTGATGCGCCGCGAAGGTTCCCTCGCTTCGTCCGGGACGCTCGTCGTCGCGGAACGGTTCGGTTCGGGTCCCTTCGCCGAGGGGCTTGGACTCGGGGCGGAGCGCCCCCCCCTGTCGTCACCCCAGGCCATCATGCAGGGGATGATGGCGCAAGGAGGGCCGTATCCTGCCGAGGGGAGCACGGGCGCCCGGGATCCACGAGATGCCTGGCTGCTTCGGGGTCTCGAGAACCCGGTCGAGTTTGCCCGCTACATCGCGGGGCAGAATCTCGCGGAACAGGAACTCTGGGTGTCGCGTCTCACGGAGCGCGCCGAAGCGCGTGGACTGATGGCCGATTTCCTGAGAGCGCTGCGAGCGAGTGGGGATCCCACGGCAGCCTGGGTCGCCGACGATTTCGCGGCAGAAGCGCGGCGCGCGGGGGAAGCGTCTTCCATCCCGGACGATTCCTTCGAACGCTGATCCCACTCCGGTGTCCGTCCGCCGGGCAGGAACCGCGTCGGTCGGGAGCGCGGGAGTGGGAGAGCGGAAATGTTCCTGCTCGCGATCTCCCAGGTCCGATCATGTCCGATGAACCGCTGCGCCCTGCCCCGCTTGCAGGTGAGCGGCTCGAGAGGCGGGCCCGATCGGATCGCATGGGCGCGCAGCGCGGGGAGAGAGCGCCGGCTGAGGAGCTCGAGAACGGTCCGGATGAGGAGGGTGTCCCCGTCCCCGTAGCGGAGATTCCACTCGACGTGGATCGGGGTTCCTGTCTGGGCGGCCCCGCTCGCGCTGCTTATTCTTCGCGCTTTCCCTCGCGGAGCCTCCTCGATTGGCGTTTTCTCGGACGCAGGCCCGGCTGCCTGGCAACGATCGCGATCGGCTGGAACCT
>DRKE01000096.1 GCA_011051925.1 Deltaproteobacteria bacterium | reverse complement strand
GTTGCGCGCGACCGGCTCGAGCGCGATCGCCAGGGGCGTGATGCCCCGGGCGCGAAGCTGCTCGGCAATGATGAAACGATGGGCGTCGTTGCAGAGGATGAGGGGGGGGGCGAAGAAGGCCGGGTCGCCGACCCGTTCCGCCGTCTCCTGCAGCATCGTATCGACGCCGGCGAGGGGTAGCAGCTGCTTGGGATAGGCCCGTCTCGACAAGGGCCAGAGGCGGGTTCCGGAACCCCCGGACAGGATCACCGGGAAGATGGGTCGGGGCGATCCGGTCGCCATGCGGCATTTCCTCCTCGAATCCGTAAGGGCTTGACAATACAGGAGTATCGGGGGCCGACAAGCGGGCCGGGCGGTTTCCGGGACGGTTCCCGGCTACGCCGATGAAGGTCGTCTCGAGGGGCGGAAGAGCGCCGCCGGTCCCATGCCGCGGACCGGATGCGGGACGTAGGGCGCTTCGAGTCGGGCGATCTCCGCATCCGAGAGTTCGACCTCGAGCGCCGCGATGGCGTCCTCGAGATGCTCGAGCCGGGTCGCGCCGATGATCGGCGCCGTCACGAAGGGCTTCGAGAGCATCCAGGCGAGGGCGATCTGCGCCGGCGGAAGCTCGCGTTCCTTCGCGACCGCCTGGACCGCGAGAACGACGTCCCAGTCCGATGCCTGGTCGTAGAGATGGTCGGTGAAGCCGTCGGATTCCTGGCGCGTCGATCCTGTCTTCTCGCGTAGGGACGGGCGCTTGCCGGCGAGCAGGCCTCGAGCCAGCGGGGACCAGGGGATCACGGCGATCTCCTCGGTCTCGCAGAGCGGCATCATCTCCCGCTCTTCCTCGCGGTAGAGCAGGTTGTAGTGGTTCTGCATGGTCGCGAATCGCGTCAGGCCGAGCCGATCGGAAAGGCCCAGGGCCGTCGCGAGTTCCCAGGCGTACATGGAACTCACGCCGATGTGTCGGACCTTTCCCTGGCGGACGAGATCGTCGAGGGCACGGAGCGTCTCCTCCATCGGCGTGTGGGGGTCGAGGCGATGGAGCTGATAGAGATCGATCGTTTCGACGCCGAGTCGTCGCAGGCTGTCCTCGCAGGATTGCTGGATGTGCTTGCGGGAAAGGCCCCGCATGTTGGGCCGGTCGCTCATCGGCAACCCGACCTTCGTCGCCAGGACGCACTCGTCGAGATTCGCCATCTCCCGGAGCAGCTTTCCGGTCACCTCTTCGGAGGCCCCCACGGAATAGATGTCCGACGTGTCGAAGAAGTTGATGCCGGCCTCGAGGGCGCGCTTGAAGAAGGGACGGGCCTGGTGTTCGTCGAGAACCCAGGGGCGCCACTGCGACGAGCCGTAGCTCATGCATCCGAGGCAGAGGCGCGAAACACGCATGCCCGTTCGTCCCAGGGTCGTCATCTGCACCGTGGTCCGTCCTTTCCCCGCTCGTCTTCTACGTCGCTTCGTTCCGATCCCGTCCAGGGATCGGGAGGGGGGTTCCCGGGGACCGCTCCTCCCGTCGCTCGTTCGACCCTTCGACGCGCGTCAGAACCCGTAGGCCTCTTTCAGGTCCGGGTCGTTCTCGGACAGCATGCGGGCGAGTTCGACCATGACGCGACACTGCTTCACGGTGGCATCGTCCTGCATCTTGCCGTCGATCATGACGGCGCCGGTCCCGTCGCCCATCTCCTCGATGACCCGCTTCGCCCAGAGGACTTCGTCGACGGGGGGCGAGAAGACCTTCCTGGCGATGTCGATCTGGACGGGGTGGAGGCTCCAGGCGCCGACGCAACCCATCAGGAAGGCGTTGCGGAACTGGTCCTCGCAGGCGACCGTGTCCTTGATGTCGCCGAAGGGGCCGTAGTAGGGCAGGATGCCATTGGCCGCACAGGCATCGACCATGCGCGCCATCGTGTAGTGCCAGAGGTCCTGCTGGGCGGTCGCGCGCGGCGCGTCGGGATTGTCCGGATCGGGATCGGCGCGGACGATGTAGCCGGGATGTCCGCCGCCCACGCGGGTGGTCTTCATCCGACGACTCGCCGCGAGATCCGCCGGTCCGAGGGAGAGACCCTGCATGCGCGGGCTCGCCGCGCAGATCTCTTCGACGTTGGCGACACCGAGCGCCGTTTCGAGCAGCGCATGGACGAGGATGGGTTCCTTGATGCCGGCGCGGGCCTCGAGCTGGGCCAGCAATCGATCCACGTAGTGGATGTCCCAGGGGCCTTCGACCTTCGGGACCATGATCACGTCGAGCTCGTTCCCGATCTCGGTCACGAGCGTCGTGAGGTCGTCGAGACACCAGGGGGAATCGAGACTGTTCACCCGGGTCCAGAGCTGACAGTTCCCGAAATCGACTTCCTTGGCGATCTTCACCAGGCCTTCCCGGGCGGCGAGCTTGTTGTCGGCCTGGATCGCGTCCTCGAGATTGCCGAGCAGGACATCGCATTTCTTCGCCATGTCCGGAACCTTGGCGGCCATCTTCGCGTTGCTCGGGTCGAAGAAGTGGATCATCCGGGACGGCTTGAAGGGGATCTCGCGAACCGGCTCGGGGGCGCCCAGGGCCAGGGGTCGGAAGAAGTCTTTGGCGCTTCGCATGGGGGTCTCCTCGGAAGACAGGGTGTTCGAAGTCGGGGTGGAGCGGTCTATTCGTAGAGCTTGACGATCTCGATCGTGCCTTTCGGTGCGGCCTGGACACAGAGATCGCAGAGAACGCACTCGTCGAGGTTCGACTCGTCGATCCGGATTCCGTCCTCTTCCGCGACGAAGATTCCGACGGGGCAGATCTCCGCGAGCTTCCGGGCGAGTTCGACGTCCTTCGCGATCTTCGGGTCGACGCGAACGTCGATGAATTCTCCGGGCATGGTGCGTTTCCTCCGTAGTCTCTTTGTTCGTGCGTTCCGCCCGGGGCGATCGACATCCGGCCTGGACGGCACTCCGGCTCGGATCAGCGTTTGCGGCGTGCGAGACGGGTCCGGATCAGCTCCGGAATCTCCTCGATCCTCTCTGCGACCGAGATTCCGGCCGCTTCCATCCGCTTGATCTTCTCTGCGGTCGTGTCTTCCTTGCCTTCGACGATGGTTCCGGCATGGCCGAAGCGCATGCCCTTCATGTCGTCCATGAAGCGGCCTGCCATGAACGCGACGATCGGCAGTCGGGAGTCGTTCTCGACGACCCATTCGGCGAGTTCGGCTTCCATGCGTCCACCCGGCTCGGAATAGATCGCGATCGCGTGGGTCTGGGGATCCGCCTCGAAGAAGGGCATCAGCTCGGCATAGGTCGTGCCGACGATGGCGTCTCCCCCGATCGAGACGCAGGTCGACTGTCCGAGGCCCGCCGCCGTGAGGGTCGACGCGATCTCCGTCGTCATGCCACCGGAACGCGACATCACCCCGATATGGCCCTTCTTGTAGGCCTGTCGGGTATTGGCCGCCGGCCCGCCGACGCCCCCCATCTTGCACTCTTCCGGGGAGATGATGCCGAGGCAGTTCGGGCCGATGATCCGGGCGCCCCGGAGCTCGGCGAGCTCCACGGCCTGGGCGACCTGTTTGCGCGGGACGTTCTCGGTCACGACGACGATCAGCCGGATGCCGTTTTCGAGCGCCTCGATGATCGCGTCCTGGGTGAATCGCGGAGGGACGGAGACGATCGACCCTTCGACGCTCCCGCCGTTTGCGGCCACGGCATCACGGACGCAGTCGTAGACGGGAACCCCGTAGACGTCGCGGCCCGCGCGACCGGGGGTCACGCCCCCGACGATCTTCGCGCCGTAATCGAGATTCTCCCGGGTCAGGTTGATCGCTTCGCGACCGGTGATGCCCTGGATGATGAATTTCGTGTTCTTCGTGAGCAGGATCGACATGGTGCTGACTACCCCTCCTGGC
>DRKE01000095.1 GCA_011051925.1 Deltaproteobacteria bacterium | reverse complement strand
TCGGCGATCTCCTCTGCCGCCTTCTCGGCCCGCTTCATGACCTTCTCCGCGCGACGAATCATCTTGCCCGCCTTGCGAACGCCCTCTTCGATGATCTCCTCGACGGCACGGACGACAGGGGCGATGATCTCGTCGGCCTCGCGCTCATTCAGCGATTTCGTCCCGGAAGTCGATCCGGACCGGGCCCGGGTCTTCTTCGATGCCTTCTTGGCCTTCTTTCCTGCCTTCGTCTTCTTCGTCATATCTCCACTTTTCGATCTGGCCATCGTCTTGCCGTCTCTTCCTGAAAGAATCCATTTCGATCGGGATCGCCGGGGGTCATTCCCCTGTCGACCCGGATCCGACTTCCGTTCAAATCGCCGAGCTCAGGGGGTGCTCGTCCCGTTCGTAGATCTGGCTCGCCGGCCCGACGATCAGCGGGTCGGGCGCGCGAACGATGTCCTCGTCCTTGTCGGGATAGTCGAGGTTGTAGAGCAGATGTCGCATGCAATTGATGCGAGCACGCTTCTTGTCGTCGGACTTGATGACCGTCCAGGCGGCGTCCGCGGTATCCGTATAGAAGAACATCGCTTCCTTCGCCTGGGTGTACTCGTCCCATTTGTCCAGGGACTCGAGATCGATGGGAGAGAGCTTCCACTGCTTCAAGAGATCCTTTTCCCGGGAGCGGAAACGCTTCAGTTGTTCTTCACGACTCACGGAGAACCAGTATTTGAAGAGGTGGATTCCGTCGTTCACGAGCATGCGTTCGAGCTGGGGCGCCTGGCGCATGAATTCGAGGTACTGGGCCGACGTGCAGAATCCCATCACCCGGTCGACGCCGGCCCGGTTGTACCAGGATCGGTCGAAGAGCGCGATCTCCCCCGCTGTCGGAAGGCACGCGATATAGCGTTGGAAGAACCACTGCCCCCGTTCTCGTTCGGTCGGCTTCTCCAGCGCCCAGACATGGGCACCACGGGGATTCAGATGTTCCATGAAGCGCTTGATCGCCCCGCCCTTCCCCGCGGCATCCCGCCCCTCGAACAGGGCGACGACACGCTGCCCCGTCGCCTTGACCCAGTTCTGCATCTTCAGCAGCTCGATCTGGAGGAGATGTTTCTCGGTTTCGTAGTCCGAGAGTTTCATCTTCTTCTTGTACGGATACGAGCCGTTGTCGAAATCCGATTTCTCATGGTCGAAGGATCGAATGGCCGAAAGACGAGGGGCCGCATCGAGAGCACTCGACATCCCTGACGGGCTGTCGCCTCGAGCACGACCGCCCCGAGCGCGTTCGCGCTCCTTGCCCTTCTTCCTTTTCTTCCCCTTTCGCTTCTTTTCCCGCTTGTCGCCTGCCATTGAATGCGACGCTCCTCCTCGAGATCCGTGTGGGCCCGCAGCGATCCACCGCCCGGAGCGCCGGACGACGCCTCACCGGGTCGACCGCGTCGATGCACGATCCACCCCCCCACCGCCTCGCGACCGGAGGCGAGCGACCGCCGCGAACCATTCCTCTCGTTTTCAGTGCGAATCCCATGCCAATCGACGGAGAACCCGCCACGCATTCCCCCGTCGGGGCCCTTCGACACGAAACGGCCGGCTGGAAGCCTGGACCGCGCCTGCATCCACTCATGCACGGACTCATCCCTTCCGATCCGTCCTTTCCGGAACCGTTCCGACCGACGCCGGGTGCGTCAATCCGCCTCGCTTGAGTCCGGATTTCACCCTTCTCGGGGCCACCTGGCGCTCGACCGGGTCCGACATGGCCCGAAGCGGGAGTGCGATCCGCCCGGGCCCTGACCTGATCGCGAGTGGGGGCTCGACAGACCGTACGACTTCAGATAGTCTGGAAGCGTACTTTCATCGATCAGGGATCAACCGATCGATGCCATCGCGGGTCGGGCCCGAGAAGCCGCCCGGCCCCATCCTCCGGAAAGCCCCCTTGACCGAACCCGCCAGACACGAACTCGATGCCCCTCCCTGGCTGCGGGTCGAAGCGACGCTCATGTCGGCTGCGCGAGGGATCCGCCGGGCCTACGATCTCCGCCTCGAGGAAGTCGGCCTGAACCTGTCCGAAGCCAGCCTTCTGGCCTTCACCGCCGAGTCGGGTCCCCTGATGCAGGCCGATCTGGCGAAGCGCCTGGGCGTGGGCAAGGCCGCCATGGGCTCGCTCGTCGACGCCCTCGAAACCAGGGGTCTCGTCGAACGAAGGCCTAAACCCAACGATCGGCGGGTGTGGCTGGTCTCGATCACAGGTGCCGGACAGCGTATGGCGGATCGGATCGCGAAGATCGACGAGAAGCTGCGTGCCGAACTCCGTCAGGGAATCTCGCGCAAGGACAGACGCGAACTCAATCAACTGCTCGACCGCCTCGGAGAGAACATCCGCAAGGTGACCGGGCAGGACGACTGATACCGGATCCCGATCGATCCGGCTGTCTCGAACCGAACAAGGAGAAGATCGACATGGACGTATCCAAGGGCTCGGCCATCATCACCGGCGGTGCTTCCGGCCTGGGCGAGGCCTGTGCCCGCCGACTCGCCGCTGCCGGTGCGAAATGTGTCATTCTGGACATGAACGAGGAGACGGGGAAGAAGGTGGCCAGCGAACTCGGCGGCGAGTTCGTCAAGGCCGACGTCGCCGACCCGGACCAGGTCCAGGTCGCCGTCGATACCGCCGTCGGATTGGCTCCGTTGCGCGCCCTCGTGAATGGCGCGGGGATTGGCGCCGCGGGTCGCACCGTCGACCGCAAGGGCGAGCCCTTCAAACTCGAGAATTTCGAGTTCGTCCTCCGGGTGAACCTCGTGGGCACCTTCAACTGCCTTCGGTTGGCGGCCGCGATGATGGCGAAGATGGAACCACTCGATGCTCAGGGACAGCGCGGCGCGATCGTCAACATGGCCTCCGTCGCGGCGTTCGACGGACAGATCGGGCAATGCGCCTATTCCGCCTCCAAGGGCGGCGTCGTCGGCATGACGCTTCCGATCGCTCGCGATCTCGCCGCGATCGGAATCCGCGTGAACACCGTCGCTCCGGGACTCTTCGATACCCCGATCTACGGAACGGGCGAGGCCAGCGAGGCTTTCAAGGCGAAACTCGGTGAGAGCGTGCTCTTTCCGAAGCGTCTCGGCTACCCGGACGAGCTCGCTTCGATGGTGATGGAACTCCTCACCAACGACTACATGAATGGAGAAACCGTGCGGGCCGATGGTGGCGTGCGGCTTCCCCCCAAATGACCCAGGGAGCACTCCAATGGCCGATGAAGTCAAGAAGGAGCGACGGGACCGCGTCCTCGTCATCACGCTGAATCGCCCCGAGGCGAAGAATGCCGTCAACACGGCACTGGCCCAGGCGCTCACTGCCGCGATCGAAGAACTCGACGGAGATGACGGGCTCACCGCGGGCGTGCTGACCGGGGCCGGTGGCGGATTCTCCGCCGGCATGGATCTCAAGGCCTTCGCGACCGAGGGACCGCCCAGGGGCTTCGACACCTTCCTGCGCAACGGTGCGAAGAAGCCGCTCATCGCGGCGATCGAGGGATTCGCCCTGGCCGGTGGGCTCGAGATCGCATTGAGCTGCGACCTGCTGGTCGCGGCGAAGGACGTGCGACTCGGCATTCCCGAAGTCGGGGTCGGCCTCTTCGCGGCCGGTGGTGCGCTGATGCGCCTGCCTCGCGTCCTCCCCTTCGGCGTAGCGATGGAGATGGCACTGACCGGGGATCCCATCAGCGCAGAGAAGGCCCTCGGATACGGGCTGCTGGCGCG
>DRKE01000094.1 GCA_011051925.1 Deltaproteobacteria bacterium | reverse complement strand
TCTCAGTTCGGTCATCGCTCCTCCGCCTCCGTGCAATTTATTGGTTCTGCTTTTTCTTCTTTTTCAGCCTTTTTTTCTCCGCTTCGATGCGCGCCTTTTCCTTTTTCAGTTCTTCGATCTGCTTGAGCAAACGCTCCTTTTCCTTCCGTTTTTCTTCAAGGAGTTTTTCGGCCTCTTCCTTCCGCCTGTCTTTGATGCGCTCAATGGCCATCAGTCTGTCCCGCTTCCTGCCAAGGTAATGAAACACCCCGGTACCCACCAGTCCGCCGCCGATGGAAATCGGATTGACCACTTTGAAATCGCTGTCGTCGCCGCTGCGGTAAACCACCGAGCTGAGAAACAAACTGGCGCCAAAACTCAACGCCCCTCCGCCGATGGTGTACAAAAGCGTATTGCGGCTGTTTTTCTCCCTCTGAATCTCCGCCCGGGTAATGAGCTGACCGGCTTCGTCGTACACGGGCGGATACACCTGAATTTTTTCCAACGCCGCCCGTGCGATGGGCAACGTGTCCCCTGCCGAAGGAACCACCCAGAGCGCGTCCTGCGCTTTGTGTGCAGCAATTCCCTTAAGGTGCTTCCCGTTCCGCAAATCGAGTTCTACCTCGGCGGGCGTTTGCAGGGCGTCGAATCCTACCACTGCGCGTTTGGCGCATCCCCACGTAAGCAGCACGGTTATTCCCAGTATCCCAGCAAGCACACGTTCCTTCATCGGTTCTCCTCTTCGGTTCAAATGAGCGGTCAACGAGTGAATCCGGCTTGTCCCTGCGCTGTTAGAAAATCATCTGGTCTTCTTCGTCCAGCGGAGGCTCCGGCGGTGATGTCCGCTGTTCCGGCTGATTGGCCACCGGCCTTTTTTCGGGTTCCTTTTCCGGCTCAGAATGTCCCGGCTGCTCCGCCTGTACCTCGGGTTTTCTTTCTTCATCCGGGCTTTCTTCTTTTTGAGCCTCCTGTGTCTGCCGGGCGGGCGTTTTGCGCGGTTCCGGCATGCCGAGTACATCGAGCCCCAGATCGTCCATTTGCAGCACTTCGATCAGCTCCAGCTGAGACTGCAGCAGATGCTTCAGCCGGTTGGCAAACGATTCCTTTTGTGATTTCAGCAGCAGAATTTCGTTTTTCAGCTTTTCCAGGTCTTTGCGCGCCTTGTCGAGAATTTTTTCCGCTTTGAGCTCCGCCTCGTGGAGAATCAGATTTGCTTCCTTCTCCGTATTCATCCGCGCCCGGTTGATGGACTCCTGTGCGTTCATCAGCGTTTGCTTGAGCGTTTGCTCCACCTGCTGATAATCCTTGAGCTGGGTTTTCAGGGTCTTAACTTCGTCCCGCAGCGCGTTGACCTCCTTCTGCAGCGTTTCGTACTCATCCGCTACCATTTCCAGAAAGGTCTCCACTTCCAGGGGATCGTAGCCGCGCAGTACGCGTTTGAATTCCTGCTTTTTGATGTCCAACGGAGTGAGTTTCAAGGCATTTCCCTCCCATTCAAAGCCAATGGCTTACGCCGAATAATCGCGGGGGCCAAAAATGGCCGTCCCGATCCGTACGATCGTCGCACCTTCCTCAATGGCCCATTCGAAATCGCCGCTCATGCCCATGGACAGATGCACAAGCGTTTCCGGATAAATCTGCTGCCGGTTGATTTCCTCCCGCAGCCGGGCCAGGGTGCGGAAACATTTGCGCACTTCCGCCTCCACGGGCGTAAACTTCCCCACCGTCATCAGCCCGGTCAGGTGAAGCCGCGGAAGACGCGCAATGGCGGCAACCAGCTCCGCGGTTTCTTCTGGCGCAATACCAAATTTTGTGGGCTCGTCAGAGGTTTTCACCTCCACCAGTACTTCAACTTCCCGGTCCAGCTGCTCACACCTGCGCTGAATTTCCCGGGCCAGATGCAGGCTGTCCACCGACTGGATGACGTCAAAAAATTCCAGCGCCCGCTTGACCTTGTTGGTCTGCAGATGGCCCACCAGGTGCCAGGTGGCAATTTTGCCCAGTTCCTGGTATTTCTGCCAGGCTTCCTGAACGCGATTTTCTCCGATGTGGCTGGCCCCCGCCTCCACAGCTGCGCGAATTCCGGAAACCGGCACGGTTTTGGACACGGCCACAATCCGAATTTCTTCCGGATTGCGCCCCGCCCGCTGGGCCGCAGCAGCCACCCGCTCTTTGACCGTTTCCCAGTTCCGCCGTATCGTCTCTTTGTCTACCATAAGTCCAATCAAATTTAGAAGTTTCCACTATCAAATTCAATAAAAATTAGGCTGATGCTCTGGACTCCGCGAGGCTTTCTGTGCAATTACCACCGGCTTACGCCATCGGAGCATTGTGAAAAAGTCAAAAAGAACTGCGCTATTCCCGAAAGGTTGAAGCCGCAAGGAAAAAATCGGTGTACTCAAGGGCGCTCAAGTGCACATTGGTTTTGGTTTTACTACATGATTGTCATTTGGCTTGAAGGGGGCACACCTACATTTCGCTCCTGACGGAGCTCAATGGAAACAGTTAGCCACCCGGTGCCACAAACATGTCATCCCTAACGGGATTCACCTTGAAAATTTGGAACCGCCCTTTTCGCAAGCCTCGTAGTTATTGCGATTTCGGGGACTAAATGCCCAATGTTAAAAAAGTTCTTTGAGTTGAGAACACAAAAGGGGTTGTGAAAAAGTCAAAAAAACAGCCCATTCCCGGATGGCTAAAGCCATAAGGAATTCAAATTCATTCGAATTGAAAGGCGCTAAAGCGCCCCTTACTTTAGGGCCTATTGGTTCCCCGCGCTGAGCGCGGGGCTAACGGCTTTTTCACAAACCCCAAGGGAATTGGGGATCACCGCACACGCACGGGCAGGCCCAGTACCATGCGCAGAAGCAACCCCATGAGAAAGGCAATCGCAAAGCTGAGGAGAGTTCCCAGAATCACGTATTCTGAGAAGCGTGTGCCCTGCTCGCCCCGCAGTTCCCCCATGCGCAAAATGCTTTTCGCAGCGAGTACAAAGCCGATGCCTTCGTAGTAACCAACCAGCATCATGAGCAAGATAAAGAACCGCTCACTCCAGCCGATGTAGCGGCCGACACCGTGCAGGCTTTTTTGCAGCGGGGCGGAGAGTTCCTCTTTCTCCCTGCGCAACAGCCGCTGCAACAGGATCAGCACTGCCCAGTCCGCCCCAAAAATGGTTAGGGCAAATCCGATCAGTAAAATGAGCAGCTGCATCCAGGTGAACGGCATAAGGGTTCCTTTTCGCTGGTCATTTTCCGGAGGGTTGCTCTACCGGCTGCGCATGACATCCATTATTGGTTGTTGCAGCAGAAATACAGTCTAATTCGGTTGTTTTTAACAAAAAACAGCCTGTCACCGTTCAGGACCGTATTCCAGTTCCAGAAACCGCAAGATTCTTTGCTCCTGTTCCAGATAGGTCCGGGCATGAATTGCCTGCAGCGCCTTGTTGACGCTCTGCTGCGAGATTCCCAGCTCTTCCGCCACACTGCGCTCCGTTCCCAGCTGCTTGAACAGCCGCAGCTTTTCGAACTGGGACGCCGTCCAATCCTGCCGCACCAGCTGAAGAAGCCTGGAAGCGGCATTGAGAATCAAATCGTGAGATTGTCGCCCGAGGGAAAACAGAATCTCCTGGCCAGTGTCTTTGGCCTGTTCCAGGGCGGCCCGTGAGCGGTGAAAGGCCACGCCGTCCATTTCCGCCGAGCGGGGCAACAGACCCGTTTCGATGCTCCCGTAGCCAATGCCCACCGAAAGCCGGTAGGGGAAAAGCTCTTCCACAAAACGGATCGCCGCCCAGAAACCAGCGGCGCATCCCCGGAGCACTCCCTGCCATTCATCGCCAAGAGTGATCGAAAAGGGAACGGCCAGAGCTTCTTTCTCCTGCTGGTTCACTTCATTCAGTAGCAGGAGAATTTTTTCCTGCAGCGCACGCCGGTCCTGCACCTCGCGCGACCTCCGCACATCCGCAGTAACCACACAATAGTTCATGCCCTCGGCTCCCGTTTCGGTTTGCCCAAATATAACCAACGTACCCGGCAAATACAATGAATTTCCACCGAGATTTGCAGCCGGAGTGCAAATAAAGAAGTTTCATTGAAAGCAAGCTTTGAAAGAATTATCTTTACAGGAACCCATTTGCGCAGGAGTTTCTGGCGAAATTCGGCATTTGAATTCATGAAAACGAACACCTAAACGGAGGACTTAGCCATGCCACTGGTAACGACAAAGGGAATGTTTGCGCGCGCCTACGAAGGAGGCTATGCGGTAGGGGCATTCAATGTGAACAACATGGAAGTGATTCAGGGAGTGCTGGACGCCGTTGCGGAGAAGAACGCCCCGTGCATCTTGCAGATTTCCAAAGGGGCACGTGACTACGCCGGCATGATCTACCTGCGGAAAATCATCGAAGCGGGTCTGGAAGAACATCCCGATCTGGAACTGGCGGTACACCTGGACCATGGCCCGACGTTTGAACTGGCCAAGCAGTGTATCGACGATCCGATCTTCACTTCGGTGATGATCGACGGTTCGCACCTGCCTCTGGAGGAGAACATCGCCCTGACCAAAAAGGTGGTGGACTACGCCCACGCGCACGGTAAGGTGGTGGAAGCGGAGCTCGGCCGTCTGGGCGGCATCGAGGAGCATGTGAAGGTGAGCGAGCGCGAGGCCTTCCTGACCGACCCGGACGAGGCAGAATATTTCGTCGAAAAAACGGGCGTGGATTCTCTGGCGGTAGCGATCGGGACCTCCCACGGCGCTTACAAATTCAAGGGCGAGCCGGTTCTGGCGATGGATCTGGTGAAGGAGCTGACCCGCCGCCTGAAGGGGCTGCCGCTGGTGATGCACGGTGCCTCATCTGTGCCGCAGGAGCTGGTGGAAAAGTGCAACAAATACGGCGGCAAGTTGCCAAACGCCCGCGGCGTTCCGGAAGAGATGATCCAGGAAGCGGTGAAATACGGAATCTGCAAGGTAAACATCGACACGGACATCCGTCTGGCCATTACCGCAACACTGCGGGAATTCTTCCACGAGCATCCGGAAGTGTTCGATTACCGCAAATACCTCAAACCTGCGCGCGAAGCGGTAAAGCAGATGGTGATGCACAAGATTGACGTGCTCGGCTGCGGCGGCAAGGCGGTCGTGGATTGATCCGGCAGGGTTCATTCTGCAGCAAAAAGCCTCCCTTTGGGGAGGCTTTTTTGTTTCCAGCCAGCGTTGCAGTCTAAAGATCGCGGACCGGTGCGGCTACAGCTCCTGATCCCGCCCAGATCAAACCTCGATGTGCAGAAAATGCCGGATGCCCAGCCCGATAAGAAAATTCAGAGCCGTGACGCTCAGGCTGATCGCGGCCATCTCTGCAAACCGCGCCTTGAAGGAAAGGTCTTTGGCTACGGAAATGTAGTACGTGAAAAACACCACCACCAGCAGGGCATTGAAGACGGCAATGCCCAGGCAAACCAGGGGATTGGTCAGGATCAGATAGGGAAAGACCAGAAACAGCACCGTGAAGATGTAGGCAATGCCGGTGTACACCGCCGCTTTGACGGGATTTTTGTCTCCCTCTTCCGATTTTGTGGAGAGGTATTCCGAAGCGGCCATGGACATCGATGCGGCAATGCCGGTGATCAGCCCGGCAAGGGCCACAAGACCTGTGCGCTGGAGGGCCAGGGTGAGTCCCGCCAGCGCTCCGGTCAGCTCCACCAGCGCATCATTCAGTCCCAGCACCATGGAGCTGACATAGCGCAGCCGCTCTTCATCGAGCAGGGAAATGAGACGCTGCTCGTGGCGGTCTTCGGCTTCAATGAGCTCCTGAATATCCGGAATGACCGGAAGCAATTCCCGGTAGGCACGCTCGGCGCGCTGTTCCCCCTTCTCCAAAAGCTTGATGCCAAAGGTAATCCCGAAAATCCGCGCCAGAATCACATAAAACCAGACCATCAGGCGGTTGGGTTTGACCTCCTCTCCAAGAAGGTTTTTCCAGTAGTCGTGGTGCTCCAGTTCCTCCCGCGCAATCTGTTCAAACACACGGCGGTTGTTCTCATCCCGCTGGTACGCGGCCAGTTTCTTGTAAATCAGGTGCTCTGTGAGCTCGGTCTTTTGAGCAAGACGGATCTTTTTCCTTTCAGCCTCTCCCAGTTGAATTCCTCTTCCTGCGGTTTGCGGCGCCATTGCTCCTCCCGTTGTTTGGCCATATTTTGCCTGAATGTAGCAAGCCTGCAGAATCAACGCAAGCGATTTTCTCCACCCTCCGGCGTGGTTCAGCGGCAGGCTGACTGAGCCAAAATCCCCCGATCCGGAATGCCCGGCATAGAACGGAAATGTCTCCACAGGGGCGATGCGGACGAGGAGAAGGCCAAGAAGCGCTACGTGCACACGAAGGGCCTGTCATTCCCGAAAGAACCCGATCAGGAGCAGATCAGCTGCGTGAGTTGTCACAAGGCGATGAACGCCCGGCTCGCAGCCGGAGAGCGAACGGGGAACAAGGCGCCCGTGAAATGCACCCAGTGTCATGCGCGCAAGAAGAAGGAGTAGCGAGCCGGGGGCGGGCGGAAGCTCAGTGGTACCAGGAGACGGCGAAGACGTGGACGATCAGCGCCGCACACAGGGCGAACGCGAAGGGCACATGGAAGATCAACCATAGGTCGAGCATGCCCTTGTAGCGGATGTCCCTGCGGATCTGCTTCAGCAGCAGTTCCTTGCGCGCGATCAGTTCGACGAGCTTTCGCTCCTGCTCCTTCGCATCCTCTCGGAGTTCGATATCCGACGCACGAAGGCGCCGGAGCGCGCGAGCCGTTCCACAGTCGGGATCGTGGCCCGAGAGCTGGGCGCGGAGCGACCCTCCGATACGGGTCTGCTCGATCGACATCACGACCGCCTGGGCGTAGTAGTCGGGAAGCCCTTCCGCCGCGATCCGACACTCCGAATCGATCTCGGCGATCCGCTCGAGCATCGCCTCGAGCGTGATGTTGTTCCGATTCCGCGTCATCGCGGTCGGAACGAGCGCGTAGAAGGCCACGCCGAGCATCCCGCTGAGCACGACGGCGCAGACCAGGAGGTAGGCGAGCGTATGGACGTTCGTTCCGAACTCGAAGGCCGAATGGAGGGGCACGAGAAGGAGCAACGTGGTTCCCAGGTAGACGTGCGCCGATACCCAGCCGCGTAGCGGCGCGCCCGTCGACGAATAGTCGCGCTTTCGAAACCCGAGCCACATCAGCCAGGCGATCATCGACGCCGAGACGATTCCGAGGCCGTAACCCGTCCAGGTCCCGCCGTTCCGTCCCCCCGGCGGATCGGTCGCGAGGTAGGCCGCGACCGCGACCAGGAGGATTCCCAACGAGACCTTCAGGTAGAAGTAGTTCCGGTACTCGAGAAAGCTGCGCGGGCCGATCACGAGACTATCCCTGCCTTTCGTAGATTTCGTCGACGTATGCGTCGGGATCGATCCGGACGATCGCACCCGTCGGGCACGATGCCACGCACGCCGCCCGGGGCGCTCCATTCTTCTTCGCGGGCAGTTCCCGGCAGAGATCGCATTTCACGGCCTTCTTGACGACCGAGTCGTCGTCGGACGAAGAGGGGCCCGGCTTCACGGCCCTCTTCGGAAAAAGGATCCGCATGAGCAGCCCCGGACCCGGATCGTCGTCGACCTTCGCCATCTTGATCACGTCGTAGGGACAATAGGCTTCGCAATTCCCGCATCCGATGCAGGTCTCGTCGTCGATCCAGACTTCTCCGTTCGGATCCCGATGAAGCGCGTCGGGCGGGCAGTCCGTCATGCATTTCGGATTCTCGCAATGCTGACAGGCGGTCGGAAGATGCAGCGCGCTGCCGCCACTCGTCAGATAGGTGGCGCCCGCCTCGCGGTTCAACCTCGAAACGCTCCCATGGGTCTCGGCGCAGGCCTTCTCGCAATTGTCGCAACGCACGCAGAGCGTCTCGTCGATCATCAGGAGGTCGGTGGCCTCCTTGCCGCCGGCCTTCTGGAGCCACATCATGGTTCCCCGGCCATGTTGCCGGCGCACGTCCGCGATGATGAATGCCTGCTCCCTCCGCTCGAGATATTCCCGCACCTCGCGCTCGGACTCGACGTAGGACAGGATCAGGTCGGTCGGGAAGCAGACGGTCTCGCAGTCGACACTCGCGCGGGCCGTCGCCGTCCGCCGGCGACCGGGGGCGAGGACGGCCATCTCCCCGATCGTCGAACCCGCGCGGATCGAATCGATCTGTTCCTCGACCCCCTCGTGCTTCATGTAGATATCGACCGTTCCCCGGCGAATCAGATGCAGACCGTCGGGCTCGTCACCTTCCGCGAAGATGACCTCTCCGGCCCGGTAGGAAAGCGTCCGGGCCCGGTACGCCAGCCGTTTTCGCGACGCCGCGGGAAGCGAGGGGAAGAGGGTCGCAAGGGCCGAGTTCACGTAGGCCGCGTCGATCACCTTCCTGACCTCTTCGACCGAGCGCGTGAGTTTCGTCATCGCGTTGCGCGGTGTTTCGATCAGGACGACGCGGGTCTTCGCCACGACGGTCTCGCCCCGGCGTCGTCCGGATACCAGCCCGTCCTCGCCGAAGAACTGTCCCGCTCCCCGCACGCTCCTCCGCTCCTGACGAAGCTCCTCGGGTACGGTCGGGTCCGAATTGTCGAGGAAGGCCAGCTCGACCTCGCCCTCGAGGATCGAGAAGAAGGCGTTGTCGAAATCCGCTCGCCGATAGATCACGGTCCCGGGTTCCTCGACCCGGACCTTCGACTCGAACATCAGGCTGCGAAGCTGGACGGATGTCAGGGGAGCGAAAGTGGGAACGGTTTCCTGGATCCGCCGAAGGACCTCGCTGACCGAGCCCTCGAGCGCGCGGAAGCGGTCCGCGAGGACCGGTTCGTCCGCCGGATGGACGGGCTCGCCGAGAATGTGTTCGACGACTTCGAAGCCCTGGTTCATGCAGTTCTTGATCAGTGGATAACCGACGAGCGCCCCCACCATGTAGAGACCGGGAACGTTCGACTCGTAGTGTTCCGAGACATCCGGAATCGACTCCCGGTCCGTGCTCGGAAACTCGATGCCGATCTGTTCGAGGAAGGTCCGAGGTGGCGTCGCTCCCAATCGGCCGATCACGAGATCGCATTCGATCCGGGTCTCGGCGCCGTCCTTCGTTCGGAAGACCGTCGCGCCGGATTCGAAACGAGCCACGCTCGCGTTGCTGAGATAGGCGATCTCGCCCGACTTGATCTTCGATTCGATGGCCGCCTTGTTCATGGGTTTGGCACGATCGATTTCGTCGCGTCGGTTGACGATCGTGACCTCGTTGCCGTGTTCGGCGAGGGCCAGGGCATTCTCGATCCCGGCGTCGCCGACGCCGACCACGATGATCCGTTCATCCTCGTGCTCGGCGGGATCGTCGAGCTGATAGGTCACCCAGGGCTGCTCGTCTCCGGGCACGCCGAATTTCCGGAGATCACCCTGGACCCCGATCGCCAGCACGACATGGGTCGCCTCGATCGTCCGGGCCCCGCTCGCGTCCCGGGCCTGGATCCGGAAAGCGCCCTTCCGGCCTTCGATCGAAAGGATCTCGCAGCCTTCGACCAGATTCGTGCCCGCCCCGCGAACGGCCTCGGACCACCACTCGAGGATCTGCTCGCGCGCCGCCTCCTGGAAGACCATGTGGAGATCGGCCTGCAGGGGAAGCTGCGCCGGCTCGGCCATCACGAGCTTGCCCTTCTGGTATTTCACGATCGTGTTGGCGAGGGCCCCCCGCTCGTAGAGGGTATGTTCGATCCCCCGTTCGGCCGCGCGGATGCCCGCCGCGATCCCCGCCGGTCCAGCGCCGATGATCGCGAGCTTCACGCTCTTCGGATCGGGGGGCGGACCCGGCCGCGAGACGGGATGGGCCCGGGGCGTGATCGGCGGGGGATCGGAGACGACCGGCGCCGGTGCCGGCGCCGCGATCGGACCTGCCGGGCGATTCCCCGGATCCGGTTCCGCGGGCGTCGAGACCGGAGGGGCCACCGCTCGTTCCGGTTCTTCTGCGCGGTCGGACGCGATGACGGCTGGCGCGTCGATCCGACCGAGCTGCGTCGCAGCCGGCTCGCCATCCGAAGCCCCGACCTCCTCGACAGGCGTCCCCGCCGGCGCGACGTCCGCAGGCGAATCGGAGGCCGCCGCCTCGATCCGAAGGCGGAGCACGACCCGATCGGCCAGCTGGATCTCTTCCCCACCGGAAAGGGAGATCCGGTCCTCGATCTCGACTCCGTTCACGAGTGTCCGATTCACCCGGCTCTTGTGCACCAGGAAAAGCGTCCCGCCTTCCCAGACGAGCTCGGCGTGCAGACGCGAGATGCCCTGATCCGAGAGTTGGATGTCGCACCCGAGGCCCCGTCCGAGGGTCGTCTTGCGGGCGCCCACCTCGAAGACCTCCCCGGTCCGATCCGGAAGTCCCCCCATCAGGGTCAGCGTCGCGCTCCTCGACACTCGAACTCACTCCTCCCCCGGTCGTCCGGCCACGTGGACGAGGGCATGACCGGACACCCCTCGACCGCCCTACGCTAGCCCCGATCCGATCCTGAATCCCAGCGAAAATCGCCCAGGCTCGCGCCCGCACGGACACTTCGCCGCCACACGCAACCACGCCCATCCTCGAATCGCGCGTCGCCACGGCGAGGGAGCGGAATGCGGCGAGGAGCCGCAGGCTCGATCCCCAGGCGCTCCGTGCACGCGATGAGCGATCGCGAGAAGACGTCGGATTTCCGGAACAGGACAATCAGGACAATAGAGGCCATTTGCCCTCAGTCACTCAAGAATGGCCCCTGACCGGTCGATTCCCGTCCGTATCCGAAAAGTCCAGTCCTTCCCTGCCCTCCCCGTATCCAGGCGACTCCTGCATGTCGGCGTACCTGAAATTCTTCGAGCTCGAGCAGTCGCCGTTCGAGGGTCGGGCCCAGAGCCGGATCGTTCTCGGAACGCCCGCGCTGCGGGCGGCCTTCGCTTCGATCGAGACCGGCCTCGAGGAAGGCGTCGCGCGGATCTGCGTCAGCGGCGGTGCCGGCCTCGGCAAGACGAGCCTTGCCCGTGCGCTACCCAGGCTGCTCGGCAGCGGCACGCGGGTCGCGATCGTGGGCGACCCGGGCGTTTCCTGGGATTCCGTCCGGGGATCGATCGCGAAGCAATGGGGCCTCGAAGGGCGCGGTCTCGCTCGCGCCCTCCTGATCGAGGCCGCCCGGCGCCATCGGCTGGTGCTCGTCATCGACCAGGCCGAACGGGCCTCGGAAGAATTCCTGGATCATCTGGACGTCGTCTTGAGCTATCGAAGCGAGAACGACGAGCAGGTCATCCAGAGCGTTCTCTTCGCCGAACTCGCCCCCGCCAGCCCGGGGGACGCCCCCGCGCCGCTTCTCTGGTGGCTCGACCGCATCCAGACCCTCCAACTCGAATTCGCGCCCCTTCCCCGGGATGGCGTCGCTTCGTACATCCACCGCCATCTGAAACGCGCCGGCTGGCGAGGGGATCGTCTTTTCACCCAGGAGGCGGCCTGGGCGATCCACGGCTATTCCGGCGGCATTCCCGGTGAGGTCTCGAGTCTCTGCGAACGACTCCTGACGGAAGCGGCCGCCCGCGGGTTGCGTGAGATCGAGGCGGAATTCGTCCATTCGATCTGCGACGAGGACCCGCTGGAAGACGAGCCCTGGAGTCTCGACGAGGCGTTTGAAGAACTCGTGCTCGAGCAGGCGGTCGCCGAGGCCCGGGAAGCAGAGGACGCGAGCGCCGGCCCGCCCCCCCCGGACCCCCGCGATGCGACCGACGGGCCGTCCCCCGATGCGCAGGAGGCGGCCGAAAGCGCGGAGGGCGAGGCGGACCTGCCCGAAGCCCCGACCGGGCCTCTTCCGACCTTCGTCGAGGCCCTCGCCCATTTCGAGGATCGTTCGCGGGAGGCCGACGGCCCCAGGGACGCGGAAGGGACCGGACCGGGAACCGACGCATCCCTGGTGTCGCTCGAACGGATCCTGTCCGCCCCCCCTTCGCTCGAGGAGCTTCGCGCGATCCGCGGCAGCCTCTGGCGACGCACCCTCCGGCTCCACGGAAAAGCCGTCGCGGCCGCGGCCCTCGCCGCCCTTGTCGGTGGACTCGCCCTGCTCTGGATCGGCGGCGGCGGCAGATCGGACGCTGATCGGACGGACCCGGGTCCGGGCAGGGAATCCCGTCAGGCCGATCGCCCGGATGCACCGGGGCCGTCAGCCACCCGGGAAAGCCCGCCCGTTCTCGCCCGTCTCCGAGGACCGGTCCTTCCGCCGGAATCCGCCGCGCGGGATCCCGAGTCCGGACGGACGGAGCACGTCGACCCGAATCGCTCGACGGCGGACACCCGACAGGTCCTCCAGACCTCGGGACCCGCCCGAGCCCGGCCTACGGAAACCGGATCGAAAGCCCCGGCCGCCGATCCGACGATGGCGCAGCAGGACGAATCGCTCGACGAAGCGCGATCCCCCGGTCCCGAGGCGCCGGATGAAGACGCTGGCGAGGAGGAAATCATCGACCTGCGACCGGCGGCCATGATCCCCGACGACCCCGGCGATCCGGACGCCGATCGTTTCTGGTAGCCGGGTGCTGTTCTCCGGGCGCGATGCCGCCCATCCGCCTCCCGAGCCGCGGTTGCGACCCGGATCGTCCGGGATCGTGACTTGGAGTCGGGGCTTCCGATCCTACGCTATGCGCCGCTAGCCGCACACGGATTCCCGTGGCGATCTCGAGGAGACTCCCATGAGTGATTATCTGAGCGATGCCGTCCTGCTCTACCTTCAGGAACTGATCGACTGGGAATCGTATTTCAACTGGCGAAAGGGCGAAGAAAGCGATGTCGAGATCGAGCGGGCCGCCCTTCGCGAGGTGCTCGAGACGGCCGCGCAGATCTGCGAAGAGATGGAGCCGGAGCTGCGTGCGGGCTGGGATCAGGCCGCCCGACTCGTGGACGGTGAAGTCGTCTATCCGCCCCATATCCAGACTGCCCTCGACAAAATGCGTGAAGCCGGCCTCGTCAGCTTCGGCGTCGAAGAGGAATACGGCGGCTTCGGTCTTCCCTCCTTCGTCGCCAACGTGCTTCTCCAGATGGTCTCGCGGGCCGACGCGGGGCTGATGACGATCCTCGGCCTGCAGGCCGGCGTCGCCGAAGACATCCAGCAATACGCCTCGGAGGAACTCAAGCGGACCTATCTTCCGCGTTTCGCTTCGGGAGAAGTGATGGGTGCAATGGACCTGACCGAACCCCAGGCGGGTTCGGATCTCGGCGCGATCCTGACACGTGCGACGGAGAAAGACGGGCGCACCTTCATCGACGGAGACAAGATCTTCATCACGAACGGCGGCTGCGAGATCCATCTCGTCCTCGCCCGCGACGACGACACCTTCGAGCAATCGAAGGGCACGACGAAGGGCCTCTCGCTCTATCTCGTTCCCCGAACGCTGCCATCGGGAGAGAAGAACGGCGTCACGGTCACCCGACTCGAAGAGAAGCTCGGGATCCATGGCTCACCCACCGCTGCGATCCACTTCGAGCAGGCCGAGGGATTTCTCGTCGGAACGAAGGGCGAGGGCTTCAAGGCGATGCTTTCGCTGATGAACAACGCTCGCCTCGGCGTGGCCGCCCAGGGGATCGGAATCGCCGAGGCCGCCCTGAAGGTCGCCGTGTCGTACGCGCAGCAGCGGGTCCAGTTCGGTCAACCGATCGCCGAGCAGCCCCTCATGAAGGATCGGCTGGCCAGGATGACCCTCGAACTCGAAGGCAGTCGAGCGCTTCTCTATCGCGCCTGTTCCCTGGTCGACCAGAATCGGGCGATCGAGAAGGCCCTGGCCCGCGCGAATGAAGGATCGGGGGAGCTTTCCGCAGCGGAACGCGTCGAGCTCGAGGCGCTCCACGAGCGCAACGACACCCGCGTCCGGCTGCTCACGCCGCTGGCGAAATACATGGGGACGGAAGCCGCCGATTCGATCAGTCGGGACTCGATCCAGGTTCATGGCGGCCTCGGATTCATGGCGGAGTCGGAACCCGGCAAACTCCACAGCGACGCGATCATCACCACGATCTACGAGGGCACTTCCGAGATCCAGGTCTCGTTCGCCCTGAAGGAGATCGGCAAGGGCGCGCTCACGATCGTCTTCGAGGCGCTCGAGAAGGAACTCAAGACCTTCGAGGAGCCCCGACTCCGGGAGCAGGCCGAGAAGGTGCTGGACGGGATGAACCAGATCCTCGGCGCGGCCGGGGCCCTGCTCGCGGACTTCAGTTATGCGCTGATGTCCGCCCAATCCCTCGCCGAAGTGGTGGCCAGCGTGATCGCCGGGGCCGAACTGCTCAAGCAGGCGAAGGCCGATCCGAGGCGTTTCGACCTGGCGGCGTCATGGATCAACCGGCGCATGAATGACCTCGAGAGCCGCTGCAAGCGGATCAAGGAGGGATCGGCGGAACGGCTGGACCGCTGCGCGAACATCATCGCCCTGAGCGGGGGCTGATCGGACCGGGCAGGGGAGCAGCCGAGCGGAGACCGGCGAGCGACAGCGAACGACCGGACCTGCCGATCCGATGGCAACCGCCCGTCAGCCCTCGAGCTGGCGCAGTCGTTCCCCGAGCACCATGGCGACCGCGGCCTGCACGTTGTACGACGGAATGAATCCCTCGCTCGGGATGCGCAGGACCTCGGCGGCGGAGTCCAGGACCGTCGCCGGAAGACCCGAAGCTTCACTACCGACGGCCAGCAATCGGGGCGTGGTCCAATCGAGTTCCCAGGGCGCCCGGGTTCCCGAAGTCTCGAGCGCGACGAGGGGACGTCCCGCCTCGTTCGCCGCTTCGATCACCGCTTCGATCCCACTCCGGACCACGGGCAGGAATCGATGGGCCCGGATCCCGACCCGGAACGCCTCTTCCAATCGGGTATCCCCCCAGTCGCTCGTCATCACGACACCCGAAGCGCCCGCCACCTCCGCCGAACGAAGGATGAAGCCGACGTTTCCGGGATATCGCAGTCCCACGAGCCACAGAACGAGCCCCTCCCTCGACATCAGCTCGCCGAGTGTCGTCTCCGGGCCGGGCCCTTCCAGCGCGATCAGTTCGCAGGCCCCTGGAACGCCAGACATGCGCCGCATCTCTCGCTCCGATTCCGTGTGGATCGTGACCCCCTGCCTTCGCGCACGCCCGACGAGTTCACGCGACACGGACGATAGGCCGCCCTCCTGACATAACATCACGGAGATCGCACCCGGTCGACCTAGCGCCCGGTCGATCGAGGCCGGGTCCAAGAGCCGGCGCCGCGCGGAAGTCGGACGCTTCAGAGGATCGGAGGACCGGGACGAGGTCGATCGCAACGGCAAACGGCTCAGAGGGGTCGGGGATCGCGCCGCGGGATCATCTCGAGAATCGCCCTCACGCTCGCCTGGCGCAGATCGATCGAACGTGACGACTGATCGAAATAGGAGAGGAGCAGACCCCCATCGAGCATGATCAGGATCCCCATCGCGATCGCGTGGGGGTCGTGATGAGGCGGAACGATTTCCGCGATCGTCTCGGTCAGCGCCCCCCCGAAGCGCTGGTGGAGATCGAGCAGCGTGCGGATCAGCCAATCCCGGAAATTCGTGTGTTCCATGGCCCAGAGGATGAATCCGTCGACATTCGCCCGATGCTCCGCGACGAAGGATTGATAGAGTTCAACCTGCTCCGTCAGTCGCTTTTCCGCCGGAAGCGACGAGAAATCCCGCGCCAGCGAGACCCGGAAGGGTTCGCAGATGCGATTGAAGCATTCGCGAAACAGCGACTCCTTGTCGCTGAAATGC
>DRKE01000093.1 GCA_011051925.1 Deltaproteobacteria bacterium | reverse complement strand
TGCAAGAGCTGGTACCTCGACGAATCGGGCGACCCGGTCCTCTGGCCCTGGTCCGCGCGGCGCTTCCATCGGGATCTCGCGCGACCGGACTATGCCCACTACCAGCTTCGCCGAGCCGCCTGACGAGGGGGAGGGACGAGAGGGAACGGCATGCGCGCAGGGATCCCCGCCTACCGCGATGGCGGCGACAAACAGGAAAGACGGATCGGGAACCGGGTCAGCCGGACTCCGCCTCCGTCATCGCCCCCGGCGTGCGTTCTGCGACCCCCAGCTTCTCCAGGATCGTCTCCATCAGACACCAACGCGTGAAGGCGGACTGCAGGAGATTGAGGCCGACGAAGGCCGTGAAGAGATGCCAGTACGGACTGTGCAGATAGCCCAGCGCCAGCGAAACCAGAACGAAAGTGCCCGCAATCGCGCGGATATACCGTTCCGTTCCCATGGGCATTCCTCCTCGTGGTCGATCTCCCGCCACTCGACGCAGGCGGGCTGCCCTTGCTGATCGGCGCGGATTCCCGTTCGTCAAGACTCGCGGGACCCGTGGGTTGCTGCGGTCCGCGCGATCCCCTCTTCGCTTCTCCTGTGCTCCGCTGCTCTGGCGCTCCGGTGACGACGGACGGGATCGCACGATTCCTGCCTCGTCCATCGATCACCGGGGTACCGACCTGCTCGCGGCACCCGACTAGATCTCCGTCGGCTTGTAGCCCTCTTTCTCCAGGCGTTGGATGATCTCCATCGCCTTCTGCCGACCCCACGCAGTGCCGATGGCCATGCTCTCCCGCATGATCAGCGGCATGCTTTCGATCATGCGCTGGCCGAGGGGCGATCGATAGAACTCGAGCAGTCCGGCCAGCTCCTCACGCGAAAAGTGCTTCAGGTAGATGGGCACGACGAGCTCCGACAATTCGTCGGCGTCGAAGGAGTCGAGGAGTTCGGACCAGAGGGCCTCGGGAACGGTCGGAAACATCGGGCGCATCTGGACCGACATCATCTGCATGGCCTGCCGGGCCATGTCGGCCCCCCCGGTGACCTGCAGGAGCTCCAAGGCGAGTTGTTCGTCGGACCTTTCCGCATCTTCCGCGACAGCACCCCCGGCGATGCCGAGCACCAGGAGCGCGATGGTCAGGATCGAGAACGAGAATTGCGTACCACCGGACCTCCCACAGCGCCTGACGAGATCGAATGATGATCGCCGGCTTGATTGTCTTCCCGACACGAGCATGACAAAACGCGAAAATCCCCGAAGAAAAGTCGGCGCCTGCATCTCCTCGGCTTCTCAGCGGGGCAGACCCTTCGGACCGGCGACCTCCGCGATCCTTTCCGGCCCCTCGGACGCGCCGAAGAAGACCTCCGGATCGGCCATGACAAACGCGGCCGCCATGACGACGAGAACGCCGGTCTGGATCACCTTCGTCCAGGGCGAGACCTGCAGGAACTCCTGCGTGAAGTTCACGATCGCATGGACGAGGACGGCACCCAGGATGCTCCCGCCATTCTTCTTGCAGAACCAGCTGATGATGAAGGCCAGCGGGACGATCCCGACGAAGAAGTTCAGCGCCAGAAGAAGATCCTTCTCCAGCAGCTCCGCCTGGTAGGAACCTGGAATGAAGAACATGGGAAGATGCCAGAGCGACCAGAGAACACCGAAGATGGCCGTCGCTGCGAAATACGAGCGCCGACCGCCCAGGCTCTCCACGCCATAGCCGCGCCAGCCGAGCTCCTCGAAGCACGCCGCCAGAATCAACAACAGGAACGTCGGCACCGACCCGACGCTGAACGAAAAACCGTCGGCCAGGGCGAACTGGTCGAGTGACAGGCCGAATGCGGTCGAGACGAGGATCGACACGACCATCGAAGCGGGAAAGAGGAGGAGGAAGAGAGCCAGGATGCCTGGCCGGATGAGCCGGACATCGAGCAGCTTCTCGAAGAACGCGCTCTTCATCGCTCCGGATCGGGACGTCAGCGTCAGATGGAGCGCGGTCGCGAAGGGCGTCAGAAGCCCCGCCAGCATGAGCAGGACGAAGGTCCCATCCCCGGCCTCCGCATCCCCCAGATGCGGAGCGGCAAACCAACATCCCCATGTGACGAGGAAGGTGATCGCGAAGAACCGGGTGGGCGAAAAGACCGCAGGCTGGTTCAAGGAAGCCTCCCGAATCCCGGCCCGGCCGTCGGCCGGAGCTCGCAGTCCGGTCCGGGAAACCGGGCCGACGAGGGATCTGACAAGGGAAGTGACGGGTTTTCCATTCGCGTGTCGCTCCGAGAGCCGATTTTCAGGGCGAAGGGTTCGGGCTGCATCTCTGGGGCGGGGGCTCCGCGCGAAGCGGCCGGACCCGTTCGACCAGGACCTGCTCGAAGCGATCCGGCTCCTCATAGGGAACCAGATGGGCCGACTCTTCGAAGAGGATGAACTCCTTGTGCGGAGCCTCCAGTTCGTCGAAGTAGTCCCTCGCGACCGACGTGACCGTCTGTTGGTCGTATCGGCCCTGGAAGAAGAAGACGGGGAGATCGACACGCCGGATCTTCCCGGCGAGATCGAATCGGAGCATCGCTTCCTCGAGCGCGTTCATCGAGAAGGCCTCCGCCTGCAGATACCGCATCTTCTGGACCATCGTGTACGCCGGAAAGCGCAAGAGCGGGAGTCCGAACAACAGGAGTGTCTCCCGGTTGCCCAGGCCGTGCGCCGCGCCCCCGAACTCGCGAACCCATCTCCGCTCCGTCGCGAAGGCGCGCAATCCGCCCGCATACCATCCTTCTTGCGGCCGGCCGATCCTCTCGAGCTCACGAACTGCCTTCACGTTTCCGAGCTCCCGGGCCCGCCTCGAGACGAAATCGTAGCTCTCCGCTTCGCTCCTCTTCTGATCGGCGACCTGACCGACCCCGACATAGGCGAAATAGTCGCATGGATGGCGGGCGGCGGTCCGGAGCCCCACATAGGAACCCCACGAATGACCGAGGAGAAAGATCCGGGAACGCCGGAAGCGTCGCTTCAACCAGAGCGTCAGTTCATGCGTGTCGGCGAGGATCCGCTCTTCGGTCATCGTCTCGACGGGAATCTCCGGGGAGAAGGACGCACCGGCGCCGCGCTGATCCCAGTGGACGACCACGAAATGGTCTTCGAGCCCGGAATTGTATCGACGAAACATCGCCGCCTGGGCATCTCCCGGTCCGCCGTGGAGGAGGAGAAGAATCGGAGCGTCCGGGTCGCGCCCGCGAATCAACACGAACTGCGCGAGCCCCCCGATCACCGGATAGCGGATCTCGGCCAGGGCGCCCGGAACGGGTCTTCCCGCCGCGTCGACGATCGCGGGCGTCGTCCCGGGACTCGCGAGCCAGAGAAGGAACAGGGGGGCCGCCAACGAGACCAGCGTCGCAACGGTCCCCATCGCAACCCAACGGCGGAGCCTGGCCGAAACCATCCTGTCTCGCCCCCCGCTGGAATACCCGGACGTTTCAGTTCACCGAGAACAGCCGACCGCCATCCTTCCGAACACGACAGTCCTCGAGGCGATCGTTCAGTTCGAGCAGCCGGGCGCCCTTCGGAAACCGTTCCAGCCAGGCCGTCGTACTCGTCCGACCGGCCTCGCTCTTCGTTGCCTCGTCGAGAACGACGGCGAGGCGCTGCAACATCCAGACATGATAGGGCGTCACCATGCGACGGGCCCGGATGCCGCCGATCTCGAACTCGTGCGTGAGCGCTCCTTCCCCCGTCTGGTGTTCGAACCAGGGAAGGTCGGCCGTGAAGGTCTTGCCCGGCAGTTCGCCCTGGGGCGGATGAGCGTCACTCGCGATGAACGCCGCCGTCTTCTCCATCGTGCTTTCGAGCATGGGCCACATCTCGTCGAAGAAAACAGCCACGAGGGCATCGAGGGTCGGTGGAACGCGATCCTCGCCAAGCCACTGTCCACCATCGCTCGTCGCAGGCCGTCCGACGAGTTCGCCGTCTTCGCCGAGCGAATAGAGCCGCTGGCCATAGGTCCGGGCCGAGACGTTCTCGCCATAGGTCCGTTCGATCCATTCCGAGACGATCGGATGCTGTGTCCGCAGCCTGAAACCCGAGGTCGCATCGCGAAAGAGATGGGCGTACAAGGGCCCGAAGAGTCCGAAATCGCCGAGCGAGGGCAGCCCGCCCAACAGGAAGTCGTGGGTCCCGAAATGCGTCTCGAGCAGATCCAGGACGTTTTCCATCGACGCCCACCACGCCTGCTTGGTCTCCTTGGTACAGCCGAGCTGGACGAGGCCCGCGTAGACACCCCGCGGATCCGTTCGCGCCTGGGAGATGCCGAAGAGCTGCTCGAACAGGGCGTCGCCGGCGGCGAGTCGGTCCCAGCCGGGCGCCCCCGCCGCGAAGACCGAGCCCCATTGCATGGCGTTGTAGGCGCGATGGTTGGGCTCGACGTCGGGCAGGCTGTAATGCCAGCGCTCCCAGAAGGCCGGTACGACCAGCCATTCGTCGGCCAGGAACTCGACGAGATATGAAGCCAACGTCTGCCGCGGCGCCTCCGCGGCCCGCGGAACCACGGGGACCTCGTCATGACGCGCCTCCAGGAAATCGATGATCTCGCTCGAATCCTGGACCCATCGTCCCTCGCCCGTCTGCAGCTGCGGAACGACCCCCGACCCCGTGGCCGGCCTCAGCAGCCCCGTCACCAGTTCGGGCGTCGCGAGGACATCCTCGAACCCCTCGCCGAGATCCCCCATCCGCTCCTTGTAGCGGAGGTAGGCGCGAACCTTGCCGGAGAAATAGCTGAGTTCCCAGCTGAAGAGGCGATAGGTCATGGGGGCTCCTGCGTGGCGGGGGCGAGCGCGGGTTGGACTCTATCAGAACGGATGACATCCGATCAGCGCCATGGATCGGGAACGTCATTCAAGCGGGCTGTGCAGGGCTGGAAGCCGCGTCACCGAGCGGCGAGTCCACGGTGAGCGCTCGCTCAATCCGCTTCCCGCGTTGCAATGCATCGAAGTTGCGGACGTCGCCTCCTCAATACTGAATCACGATCCCGCACCGGAATCAGACACTCCGCACGGCCGGAGACGGAATGACTTCCAGCACTCGCGCCACCGAGACCTCGGAAGTCAGGCGAAACCGGACCCGACCGAATGACGACGCTCGAGGCTCCGTGCGTGTTCGACATCTGTCTCTCGAGTGATGGCGAGACGCGCCGTCTCGAGTCGACCCACACAGAACTGCAGGCGGTTGATCGACATGACCTCGACAGTCTTCTCGCGTAGGTACTCAACGAACGCGGAGAGACTGAATACTCCTGGTGGCATTTCAGTCTTGAACTCGGCGTCGCCGGTAAAAACAACGACCGACTTGATGGCGTCAGCCGGCAGGAAGTCAAGAGTGGCCCGCACCGCTCGAGCGTGCCGAGAGTTCTGGTGGATCGGATTCTGGAACTTGCATTTCTTCCTGAAGAGAACCTGCGTCCAGTTGTCGTGTTTCGCGTTCGCAAAGATCCAGCCTTGATAGTGCTTTACCTCGATGACAAATACACCGAATCTCGAAACGAGAATATGATCGATCTCGGTCGTGCCATCCTTCATCCGAAGGGTAATGTGATTCATCAGATGAAAGTCGGGAGGCCCGAAGTCGGCCTTCACGGCACGGGCGAGCAACGCTTCGCCACGATGCTGAAATACCGAACCGCGATGGGTGCGATGAACGCGATAGGCGCGACGACGGCCTATCGCATATCCCACCACGGTCGCGAAGAGAATGTCGAGCACGATTCTGTTCTCTCGCATCCAATCAGGAACTGATGGAGAGGGAAGATCGGTCACCACACGATTCATGAGAGCGGAGAGGAGGTCACCAAGGTCCATACTGCCGCCCACGGATCCGACGACGACTCGCGAAGACCAATCGTCTCGTTCGTCGGGATGCAAAGAAGGGGTCGTAGCCAGATCGTACAGCGGGGTTCTCGATCCTGCTCTTCCCCGGCCACCTCATCAGACGGGCCGATCGGTCCAGGCCGGGCAGCCGCCGAAAAGGCAGACAGTCGCTCCGCCATGCTCCGCGAAAGGGCGTTGCGTCGGTTCACGGATGGAATCCCTCTCCGATGAAGCTTCGTGCGCGACACCGCATTCCTGTCCATCGTTCTCTCGGACCGAATCGCTGCATCCATCCAGATCGCTCGTGGTGGCGATCGAATCCCTTATCGGAAATGCCCAGCTGAGGGCAGCTTCCGCGAAGCCGACATCAGGCCTATTCGGGGAGGGCGAAGGCGACCACGGCATCGCCCAGACGGGTCTGCATCAGGGCGTGGCCGCCGGCGGCGATCACGACGAACTGGCGCGCTCCGCGATGCGTCCGGTAGGTGAGCGGGGTCGCCTGGCCACCGGCCGGGAGGCGGCCCTTCCAGAGCTCTTCGCCGGTTTCCGTGTCGAAGGCGCGCAGGTAGTCGTCCATCGTGGCGCCGATGAAGACCAGACCGCTCGCAGTGGCGATCGGACCGCCCTGATTCGGAACGCCCAGCTTCCAGGGAATCGGCAGGGGGGCGAGGTCTTCGACGGTGCCGAGCGGAACCTCCCAGCGGACCTCGCCCGTCGTGTAGTCGATGCCCTGGAGGACGCCCCAGGGCGGCCGCGTACAGGGAAGGCCCCAGGGCGAAAGCAGGAAGGTCCGACGCATCGCATACGGGGTGCCCGCCTGCGGTTCGATCATCGCGTCCTCACCGCGCGCGGCGGCCGCCGCGATCTTCGCGTCGGCTTCGGCCCGCGGCACCAGATAGACCTCGCCCGCCATGCGGCTCGAGTTCACGACCATGAGCTTCCGCTCGGGATCGACGGCCAGGCTGCCCCAGTTCGTCCCGCCGAAATAGCCCGGATACTGGATCCAGCCCTCGGGCGAAGGCGGCGTAAAGGGCCCGTCATAGCCGAGCGAGGCGATCTTCTCTGCGCACTGGTGGCGATCCCAGGGCGTGAGTCCCCAGGCCTGGTCGGGCGTGAGCGTCTCGGGATGCAGGGGCGGCGGGCGGGTCGGGAAGGGCTGCGTGGGCGAAAGGACCTCCGAGGAAACCCCGCGCACGGGAACCGCGCGCTCCTCCACGGGAAAGATCGGCTCTCCCGTGCGGCGATCGAGGAAGAAGAGATGCGACAGCTTGGTCGCCTGCGCGACGGCGGGGATCGGACCGTCGGGGCCCGGAAAGTCGAACAACACGGGCTGAGCGGGAACATCGTAGTCCCAGACGTCGTGGTGCACGGTCTGGAAATGCCATCGGACCTCCCCCGTCGACGCCTCGAGGGCCACCACGGAACTCGAGTAGTAGTCGAGGCCGTCGCGTTGCGCGCCGTAGTAGTCCGGAGCCGTGTTGCCGGTCGGTACGAAGACGAGACCGAGCCCGGGATCGACCGAGAAGACCGACCAGGCGTTGGTGGTCCCACGGTGGTAGCGGACGGTCTCGCCCGATTCGTCCGTGGTCTCGACGAAGCTCACGCCAGGAGGCAGGGGATCCCAGCTCCAGCGCAGGCGGCCGTCGTGGGCATCGTAGCCGCGCACGACCCCACCGGGCGCGTCGACGCGGATGTTGTCGAGAACGAGCGCGCCCGTCACGAGCATTCCGTTCACGAGCGCCGGCGGCGAGGTCACGCCGTACTCGCCCGGATAGCGATTGCCGATCCCCTGCGAGAGATCGATCACGCCGTCGTCGCCAAACCCCGCGCACGGACGCCCCGTCTTCGCGTCGAGCGCGATCATGCGCGCGTCGAGGGTCCCCATGTAGATCTTCTCGCGACACGCGTCGCCCGGGGCGATCTGCTCGTCCAACCAGTACGAGACGCCACGACAGGTGACGATGTACATGCCTTCGGTCGACACGTCAGCATCGAAGGTCCAGCGCTCTTCGCCCGTGTCGGGATCGAGGGCGATGACCCGGTTGCGGGGCGTGCAGACGTAGAGCGTGTCTTCGACCAGGATCGGCGTATCCTGGAACGCCGTCCCCAGACGGGTCTCCCGACCGTCGTCGACATCGCCCGTGTGGTACACCCACGCCACCTCGAGAGAGGCGACGTTCTCCTTCGTGATCTGGGTGAGCGGCGAATAACGCGATCCCCCCGCATCACCTCCATACGAGCGCCACTCGGCGACGGGACCCGAGCGATCGATGGAAGGCGGGTCGTCGCAGCCCGATAGCGCGATCGTCGCGAGCAGGCATAGCGAGACCGGACAGCGTGGCAGGGAAGACATGAGGGCGACGATATCGCCTGGACCGGGGCCGACCAACTCGGGGGAATCGGGAGCTCGCGAGCGGCGACCGCCCGGGCTTCGGCGCGATCGACCGACCCAATCCGGGGATCGGTCAGGCCGCGGGCGCCGGTCGGGGAAGCATCCGACCGGAGTGAATCGCGCGAGATCCCAGCAGCAGGCCGATCGCGGCAAGGAAGCCCAGGCCGGCGAAGGAGATCGAGGGGACCGGAGGAGTGGTCGGCGCGAGCGCGATGGCCACGAGATCCTGTCCGGGAAAAAGGAGGAGGGACTGGGCGTTCTGTCCGTCGAGATCGGCACGTCGGATCTCGCCCGATTTCATGTTCGTCCAGTAGAGCTTTCCCGGAATCGGATCGATCGCGAGTCCGAAGGCCTCGTCGACGCCGTCCAGATCGTCGAGGATCAGCTGGACCCCCGAGCCGTCGAGCGCCGCCCGGGAGATCGTCGAGTTCAGCTGCTCCGTCCAGATCATCTGGCCGGCCGCATGGTCGATCACCAGTCCCCGAGGCTGCCCGAGACCCGTCACGAGCGGGCCGCTGACCCCCGTCCCGTCGAGATTCGCACGATGGATGTCCCCACCGAAGAAATCGGTCCAGTACATC
>DRKE01000092.1 GCA_011051925.1 Deltaproteobacteria bacterium | reverse complement strand
TCGATCGCCGAGCGCGGCCGCCGTGGCGACGGCTTCCGTGACCCGGGGCCGTTCGGTCTTCCAGAGCCATTCGAGTTCGGATTGCAGTTTCGCGAACCCGGCTCGCGTGATGTAGCGGCTTCGCCTTTCGTCACCCACGGCCATGGTTCGATTCTATCCCTGATGGCGGATCAGATCAGCTCTGCATCCGGGACGCGGGTCGCTCCCCGACTCATCGCGGACCCGATCGCCCCCCGGCCGGAATGCGGGGCAGCACAGGCGACCCACGCTATGCTGACCGCATGTCTGATGAGAAGGATCTCGAAAGCGGCCATCGGATCGACGCGGGTGGAATGGATCGGGAAGCCGCCACCGGAGAGGGATCGACCACCCGCCCGCAGCGCCGGGGGCCCCCTCCGAACCCCCTCTACCACCCGCTCTTCCTGCCGGTCCTGTTGATCGGCTTCCTCCTCTGGTTCGGGTACGACGGATTCCTGACCTCGGATCCCGACATGCTGGAACACCAGGGTTTCAATCGGATCATGTTCTACATCATGCTTCCGATCTGCCTGTGGATGGTGCCCCGTGGAATCCGCGAATTCCGGGAGGATCAGGCGAAGGCAGCCGCGAAGCAGGCCGACGGCAATTCCTCCTGAGCGTCCCTGTCCGCCCCATCGATTGGACTGAGGCAGAAGCTCGACCCGACCGATAAGAGTCTTCGAATCGCCGGAGACACCATTGGGCGCCCCCTCGCAACCCACACAGGGCAGCAATGCCTCGCGGACCGTCCTGCTCGACCCGACCGATGTCGGGGACGATCTGACCCTCGACTGCACCGCCACGGCGGGCTCGGGCGAATCCACCCCCCCAACGCTCCACCCGCCGCAACCGGGGGACGAACTGCGTGCGCGCTATCGCTATCGGGTCCTGCGGCGGCTCGGGCGCGGCGGGTTCGGCTCGGTGTTCCTGGCGCGATGCCTCGACGGCAAGGACGACCTCGATGGAGAGGGCCCCCCGAAGCTCGTCGCCCTGAAGGTCATGGCGCGCCCCGATGATCCCCAGGCGCGGAATTCCCTGAAACGCGAACTGGCCGCCCTGCTCGCCGTTCGCCACGATCGTATTCCCAAACTCTACGACTGGAACATCGATGGCGAGACGGCCTTTGCGGCGATCCAGTATTTCCCGGCCGGCAGCCTGGCCGACGCCTGGCCCTTTCTCGGCCGCTTGACCGCGGAGCAGACCTGGCGCCTCCTTTCCGATCTCATGCAGGCGCTCGGTGCCGCCCATCGCGCCTCCGTGCTGCATCTCGACGTCAAGCCATCGAACGTCCTGCTCGACGGCAACGGCGGCTATGTCCTCACGGATTTCGGGGTCTCCCATTCCTCCCGCATGTCCCGCGGTCTGCTGCATCAGGGACACCTCTCGATCGGCCTCGGCACCCATGGCTATCGCGCGCCGGAACAGGCCTCCGCCAAGGTCCAGTCCTTCGACCTGAGAACGGATCTCTGGGGCGTCGGCGCGACGGCCTGGGCCCTGTTCACCGGGATCGACCTCAATCGGCGCCAGGACGTCCTGAGAACCCGCGAGGAAGGCAATATCTACGGCCTGAAGAGCCTCTCCGACATCGCCCTCGATTGCCCCCCGCCCCTCGAAGAGATCGTGATGGGCATGCTCTGCATCGATCCCGCCCGCCGACCCGGCGGAACGGGCGAGGTCCTGGCGCGGATCCGCGCCATCGCCAGCGGATTCGGACTCGACACCGCCACGATCGCGGCGTCGCGACGCGACCAGGCCGACCCGGCCGAGATCGCCCGGATCATCGAGACCCTGGTCGACCCGCTCTGGGCATCGATCTGCCGGGGACCGGGTTTCGATCGCTATTTCGTGCGCTTCAACGACGGAGAAACCATCGCCGGTGTCGCCGATCCGGCACAACACACCGTCCTGCTGCTGCGGGGACAGATCGTCGTCGAGGTCGATGACCGCGAGGTCGCGGTCGAGTCCCGCGAAGGGACCTTCCTGGGCGCGATCTCGACGCTGACCGGGGCACGACGCCATGCCCACCTGCGCGCTCGCGGTACGACCTGGTGCTGTCTCTTCAACGAGGCGGAACTCGAACAGCTCGTGACGTGCAATCCCGCCATCGCCGTGCGCATCATCCGCAGCATGGCGGACCGCATCGCGAGCGGCCCGCCCCGTCACCGCGCCTGACCCCGGTCGTCCGACCGAACGCCCGTCGCGGAAGCCGAATCCCGGCCCCGCCCTCTGCAGGCTTCTCCCGATCGCGCTTCCGGCGAACCCACGGTTTCCGACCACGCGGGCATCCACACGTCAAGCAGCACGGGATCGCAGCCGATGCGCAGAACGGGAGGCATTGCCCGCCTGCGGGACCACGATCATGTCGAATGACGCCAGCCAGACCGGGGGAGCATCCGAGGCTCCCGAGCGGGACGCCTCCCTGAAGGTCGACCCCAACGCACTCTCGAGCGAAGAAGCCGAGTTCGCCCGTCAGATGGGTTTCGGCGACGACGGCAACGAAGCCGGCGAGCAGGTACCCGACGCGCCGGTCTCGCCCCCCCCACCCGCCACGAAAGCCGCGCCGATCGACGAAGACGCCTCGGCGGTCGACACGGAGGCCGATTGCGCGGGCAAGGAGGCCAGCGAAGCCGACACCGATCCCGATCCGGCTGGAATCCCTTCGCCCGACGACGTCGGATCGGCTGCCTCGACGCAGCCCGCGCCGACTCCCGATTCGACCGGGCCGGTCGTCGAAGATGCCTCGTCCGAAGACGACGCGAACCCCGCAGAGACCCGGGAAGAGTCGGAACCCGAGACCGGCAGATCGCCCACCCCGGAAGCCCGAGAGGCTGCGGACTGAGAGGAGATCCATCCCCGGCCGGCTTCCGCGGGAATCCAGGCCACCCTCGAAGCGCGAGCCGATGACCTTCTTCAATCGGAGATCCCTGCGTTCGGCGGATCGGCCACGGCCCGACAGGACGCCGCTCTGGCGGATTCGACGCGCGAAGAGCAGGACGCGCATCCGAACCAAACGCTCCAGGCATTGGAACGAAAGTGTGCCGACCTGGAGAAGAAGCTCGGTGCACGGGATCTCGAACTCGAACGCCTTCGGACGTCGTTCAGCGAGGAGCTCGGCGCACGGGATCGGGACGACAAACAACTCGACCAGCTCCATGCCGAAATCGAATCGCTCTGTCTGGAACGCGATCAACTGATCGACCAGCTCGCCGTCCTGAGCGGCGAACTCGCCCAGGCGCGAAGCCATTCCGAGAAACTCGAGGCCTCCCTCCGCGCGGCCCGGGGCGCACTGACCCCCCTTCCGGAAGGGGAACGCGCCCTGCGCGCCGAGGTCGTCGGATTGCGCGGCCGTCTCGAGGATCTCGAGGCGGAGAACCAGCATCTCACGGGTCGGATCTCGTCCCTCGAAACCGAGCTCGCGATCGAGCGCGCCAGGGTCGAAGACCGGCAGCAGGAGGTCTGCGGTCTGCTCGAGACCCAGCAGGAGCTCGAAGCCCGTCTCGCCGAGAACGAGCAGACCGTCGAGAACGCTTTGGTCCGCCAGCGCGAGATGCTCGTCCTGACGACGCGACTGCAGGAGGAGAACGAAGAACTCCGGGCCGCACAGCTCGCGCTCCAGGAAACGCTCCAGGCCCGGGATCTCGAGATCGCGGCCCGGGAGGAGCACCTTGCCGTCACGAAACGCGGGCTGGCCAGTCGCGACCGTGAGATCCTCGAACTCGAAGAGCGGCTCCAGGAGTCGGAACGCGCCCGGGAAGCGCTGAAGACCGACCTCCAGCGACTGACCCTCGACCAACAGGAACTGATCGGGAAGCTCGCCCATCGCGAAACACGGATCGCCACGCTGACCCGAACCCTCGCGCGGGTGGAAGAAGTGATCGGTCACCCGATCTCCCCCACCGACCCGACCGCCCACCCACTGCCCCGAGCCGAGTGGACCCGTTCCGGCCCCACCGACCGGGCACGCGAATCCGTGGCCCCTCCCCTGGCGTCGACGGGCCCGGAAGCCGGGTCGTCCGACACGGAATCGGGCGGCGAGGACAGCGACGACCCCGACCCTGCCCCCGCGGCTTCTTCGGGAATGCTTCTCGGTCTCTGGCGTGATCGACGATTCAGCGAACTTCTCGGACGGGACGGAATCCGGTCGACGGCTGATTTCTTCGCCGATTCCCTGATCGAAGCCTTTGGCCATCCGCCTTCCGGGGGCTTCCGGCTGAAAAGCCTCGGGGGCGAGCGCGTCGACGCAGAGGTCCAGCTGGCCAGGGCGCTCGAAGCACGCGGCATCAGCGAGACCTCGATCCGGGTACTCGATTGCGATCCCGGCCGCGCCGACCTCCGGCGCCAGGCCATCGAACGCGCTGGACGGGGCGAGTCGATCGAAGTCCTCGGGAGCGACGATCAGGAAGATTGGAAGAACGATGCCGCCTGCAACGCCGTCCTGCTGGCGGATGCCCTGCGCGGGATCCCGGAACTCGGGTCCTTCCTGGACGATCTCGCCCCGATCGTGGAAGAAGGCGCACTCCTCCTCTTCGTGGACCGGATCGCTTCCGGTCCCCTGCAACTCTCGGCTTCCGCCCGAATGCGCCTCGAAGAGGTCTGGTCGACGATCCCCGGGCGTCTTGCGGCGTGCGAGGCGTTTGCCCCTTTGCCCCGACGGGGTGAGGACGATGCCTGCCCCGACGACCGGATCGATCCAGGCACGGCGCTCCGGGAACGATTCCATGCCCGGGTGATCGCCGGCTTCGGGCATCTGATCGATCTGCTCGTCGATCCCCGGTGCGGATCCGCCCTGCCGGTCGAAGACGACGTCGTCATCGACCTGCTCGACGCGGTCATGGAAATCGACGAAAGCCGCTCCCGGATCGAAGGCCTTCCCCCGCGTCATGGGCTCGCCATCTTCGGACCCGACGCTGCCGAGGCTCCGCGGGTCCTGGGTCAGGCCTGGCCGGCTGCCAGAACCGAAGGGACGGACACCCCCTAGGTATTTCGGGCGAAGGCACCCTCGAGGATCAGGGCCATGTGCCCCTCCTCCCCGCTCTCGAAACGTCCGCCGAGCCGACTCGCCACGATCTCCATGCTGTCGACGGGCTCGACCGGCCCCCCGGCGACCGTGAGCTCGAAGCGCACCGTCTGTCCCACATCCTCCAGGACCTCGAAGCAGAGCCTCTCGTCCGCCGTCGCATCGAGCGCTTCCCGCCCCATCGCGACCAGAAGCCCCCCCAGCCAGGCGGGATCGGACTCGAGCGTGTCGGGCAGGGATCGCTCACAGCGGAGATCGAGCGCGAGCCCCCGGATCGCCGCATCCCGCTCGAGACAGCTCCGGACATCGGATAGCCACTCGCGCAGCACGAAGGGCTCGAAACGGATCCCATCGGACGAGGTGACCTCGGCGGTCCCGACAGGACACGCCTCCCGTGTTCCCGTCTTGATCGCAGGGCCGGGCAGGAGGTCCTCCCGGCGCCGGCGGAGGAGCGCCCAGACCGCGACTGCCGAGATCAGGGCGGCCAGGCACAGGACCCCGGGCCAGGCGGTCGAGCGCCAGGCCGGGAAGCCCTGTGGCGGAGCCGCCGTCTCCAGCAGAGCCAGCAGATGGGCCGGGCGGCCGTCCGCGTGGGCCAGCGGTATGCCCAGGACGAGTCTTCCATCCGCCTCGAAGATGCCCGGCGCTTCGCCTGTCCCGAGAACCCGTGCAGCCAGGGAGGCCAGACGGGGCTCGACCGCAGCCTCGGCCGAGGGCGACCCGAGCCGTCTCCCGTCCGGAGTGACGATCTCGGCCTCCAGCCCCGCCCCCGCCAGTGCGGCGAGCCGACGTGCCAGCCCATCGAGACGGACCGTGGCCACGATCGCTCCCTGGACCAGCTCCCCCGGCTCGTTCAGGCCGATCGCGACCCGCAGGCTCGGAATCTCGGCGTCCTCGACCCGCTCGAAGGTCGGATCTCCGCGTTCGACCCGGCGCCCCCCCGATTCCACGGCCCGGCGGATCTCGTCTGCATACCAGAGCGCCTTGGCCAGGCCTTCCCGCTCCCGGGAATCCGGAACGGGGGGCGATGCCAGCCCATGGACGCCGTCGACGCGCAACATCGAGAGTCCCGATTGTCCCGCCACGACGAGTTCGAGAGGATCGACATCGTCGATCTCCTGTCGTCCTCGGCGCAACAGGGCGAGCAGCCGCCGACCTTCGACCTCCCAGCGATCGTCTTCTTCGAGATTCAGGGCGTCGAGAATCCCCGGACGATTCCAGAACCCCTGGGCCCGGAGCTCCGTCCGGAGCCGCTGCAACAGGCTGTCGACCCGCGACGCCTCGGCCAGGAAGAGGAGGTTCGTCGAACGCCCCAGATCCCGAAGCCGCTCGCTCCGGATCTGCCACGCCTGCTCCGTCCGGGATCCGACATCGCGCTTTGCCCCGACCACGAGGCCGGACATCGCCAGGCCCACGCAGGCCAGTCCGACGAAGCGGAGGTGCTTCGGATCCAGAAAGCCCGGTCGTTTCAACGTCCTCTCCTCGAGCCCCTGGAACCCCGACGGCACGGGATCTCGTCAATTCCACAACGATCGCGATGCGATCGACCCTCTTCTGCATCGGCGTGACCCCCTCCTGCGCTTGAGGGGATAGCGACCTGCGCACGCGGGATGTGCCGGCCTCTTCCGCGACCCGATCGCGGGCATCGGGACTTCTGCGGCCATGCCTCCGGACTTCCCCTGAAGCGCGCCCGGCCCGATTCGCATCGCCCCGTCGATCGAGATAGCGTCCCGACCCATGCAAGCGCGCGGAACCCTCGGCATCATCGTCAATCCCCATTCCGGTCGGGATGCCCGGCGCCTCTTCGCGCGCGCCGGTACTTCGACGATCGACGACAAACGGAACCAGGTGACGCGCATCGTCGTCGGGGCCGCCGCTGCGGGCATCGAAAAGATCCTGCTCTCCCGCGACGGTTTTCGCATCGCCTCCGCTGCAACCGATGCCCTGGCGCTTCCCGTCCAGTGCGAGCTGCTGGACCTCGAAACCACGGGACGCGGCATCGACAGCCAGAACGCGGCCCGGAGGATGCGGGAAGCCGGCTGTGCCGCGATCGTCGCCCTCGGTGGTGACGGAACGAGTCGGGCGATCACCCAGGCCTGGCCAGAGGTCGCCCTGCTTCCCCTCTCGACGGGCACGAACAACGTCTTTCCCTTCGAGGTCGAGGCCACCCTCGCCGGGGCGGCCGCCGGCCTCGTCGCCTCGGGGCGGCTCGCCCTCGAAGCGGCCGCGCGCCGCGCGAAGCTCCTCGAAGTCGTCTGCGAGGACGGGCGCGAAAGCCTGGCGTTGATCGATGCCGCCTTCCTGGTGAACGACCACCCGGGAAGCCTCCTGCAGGTGGATCCCCGGCGGCTCGGCGGTGTGCTGCTCACGCGCGCCGAGCCGGCCAGTGTCGGCCTCTCTCCGGTCGGAGGACTCCTCCTGCCTTGCGGAGCCGATGATGATTTTGCGGTCGAGGTGAAGACGAGGCCCGGTCCCCACCCCGAGGCTTCGGGCAAGACGCTTCGGGCTCCCCTGTCTCCGGGCCTCTACGAGACCGTGGGCATCGAATCCGTCGAGCGGGTCGAGCTCGGTTCGACCGTCGAATGGTGCGGGCCGGGCCTCCTCGCTTTCGATGGGGATCGGGAGATCCAGCTCGAGGCGGGCGAAATCGCCAGCCTTCGTGTCCGACGAACAGGCCCCTGGGTGATCGATCCGCGCCGTGCGCTCGCCGCCGCCGCCCGACAGGGTCTTTTTCTCGACCTGGGCCATTGGCATGACGAACGGGGAGGACCGGGTGGCTCCTGCTGTTAACGCCGCTTCCGGCCCGCGGCCCCTCCCGGACCGTTCCTCCGGCGGTCTTCCGGCGTGGATGGACTCGCCATGACGATTTCGGGTCCCGCGGATCTGGAACGGAAGATCGCGACCGTGCGGGAATGGTTCGACGAGGCCCGCCGCGTCGCCGTGCTGACGGGGGCGGGCATCTCGACCGATTCGGGCATCCCCGATTTCCGGGGGCCGCAGGGGCTCTGGACGAAGAACCCCGAAGCCGAGAAGATGGCCACCCTCCAGGTCTACGTCGCGGATCCCGAAGTACGCAAGCGCGCCTGGCGGTGGCGACTCGAGATCCAGGGCAGCGCGCGCCAGCCCAATGCCGGCCATCATGCGCTGGTCGCCTTCGAGAAGACCGGACGCCTTCACACGCTCGTGACCCAGAACGTCGACGGATTGCATCAGGCCGCCGGCAGCGACCCCGAGCTCGTGGTCGAGATCCATGGAACACTGCGGGAGGTCGAATGCCTTTCGTGTGGCGATCGCACGCCCATGGACGAAACCCTGGAAAGGGTCGTCGCCGGGGAGGAGGATCCCGATTGTCGCCTCTGCGGGGGGATCCTGAAATCGGCGACGATCTCCTTCGGACAGGGTCTGGTCGCCCGCGATCTCGAGCGAGCGGATCGGGCCGCCCGGGAATGCGACCTGATGCTCGCCGTCGGTACGACCCTGGCGGTCCATCCGATCGCCGGAATGGTCCCGACCGCGCGTGGATCCGGAGCGCGCATCGTGATCGTGAACGGCGAGCCCACCGCGATGGACGCCCTCGCGGATGCCTTCCTCGAGGGCTCGATCAGCGGAATCCTGCCCCGGATCCTGCCGGGCCGCTGACGGGAGAGGCGATGGGCCGGCTGCCTCTTTGCCTGGCCGTTCTCAGGCCGTCCCCTTCGCTGATCTCGACGACACGAGATCCACGGCGATCTCCGACAATCGCGTCCTTGTCCATCAGGCCTGCTGGACTTCGCGGTCGCTCATGCCGATCAGATAGAGGATTCCGTCGAGCCCGAGATTCGAGATGACCTGTTCCGCGGAAGCCCGGACCCTGGGCTTCGCGTGGAACGCGATTCCAAGCCCCGCCGCGTCGAGCATGGGAAGATCGTTCGCTCCGTCTCCCACGGCGATCGTCTGTTCGAGTCGAAGTCCCTCGTCGTCGGCGATCTGGCGGAGCAACGCAGCCTTGCGGGCCCCGTCGACGATCTCCCCCCGCACGCGACCCGTCAGTCGGCCCTCCCGGATCTCGAGTTCGTTGGCAAAAACGAAATCGATCCCGAGACGACGCTGGAGATCCCTCCCGAAATAGCTGAATCCCCCGGACAGGATCGCCGTCCGGTAGCCGAGCGAACGCAGGGTCCGGATCAGCCGCTCGGCACCCGACGTGAGGGGCAATCGCTTCGCGATCTCCCCGAGGACCCGCTCGTCGAGCCCCTCGAGGAGCGCGACCCGGCGTTCAAGACTCGCCCGGAAATCGAGTTCGCCGTTCATCGCCGCCTCGGTGATTGCCGCCACCTCTTCGCCCACACCGGCAGCCAGCGCCAGCTCATCGATCACTTCGGTCTGGATCAACGTCGAGTCCATGTCGAAGGCGACGAGCCTCCGATTTCGCCGGTAGACGTCATCCACCTGGAAGGCGATGTCGACCTCGAGAGACTGGGCCAACGCCAGCAGTTCTCCCCTCAACGCCGAGGCATCCTTCGGCGTCCCGCGCAGCGACAATTCGACACAGGCCCTCGCCTCGTCGCCAGCCGTCGCGAGGGAGACCCGGCCCGACAGCCGGGTGATGTTGTCGATATTGAGGCCATGGCGGGTGGCGACCTCACCGAGCGCCTCGAGGTGGCGTGCCGAAAGCTGGGTCGCGATCAGGGTCATGATATGACGGGGCTGGCCCTGGGCGCCGACCCAGCGTTCGTATTCTTCGAGTCCGATCGGGGAAAAGCGTGCCTGGAGATCCCATTCGTGGGCCTTGAAGAGCACGTCCTTGAGGACGGGATGGGACTCGGCCTCGGGCGGCACCTCGACCAGGATACCCAGGGTCAACGTATCGTGGATGACGGCCTGCCCGATATCGAGGATGCGAACGCCATGGCGCGCCAGGATGGCGCTGAGATCCCGGGTGATCCCGGGCCGGTCCGCACCCGTCAGATTGATGAGAATCACCTGGGGCATACAAGACTCCACGATCCCCCCGGCAGGGGGGGAAGCCCACCCTTGTAGCATTCGCGAACGCCGAATGCGCGTCCGACGTGTGACGTGTCATGGAACCCCGCGCCCCCCGCGACGGAGGGAGTGCCGAGGTGGCCCCATGCCCAGCCGGGATCGTGTCGCAGCGGGCGGCGGAAGTGCCCGAGAACCAACCCGGGCATGCGCGGTTCACGGCCAGAGGATCCGACGTGGATGCCCGGGGCGTCCGTAGCCGCCGAGCGACCTCCGGGAACGGGGCCCGCCTTTCCCTACGAGTCCGTTTCGAGGGCGAGGAGATCCCCCTCTGCCGGTCCCGTCGAGCCCTGCGCGTCGAATCCCGACGAGTCGTCGGGTCGCCGCCCGGGTCCGTCCTTGCGAACCTCCGATTCCGTTCCGGCAAAGACGCCCCGACGCAGCGGGTTCGTGCCCGGGCGCTGCAACGCCTGCACGAGATGGCAGTAGAGGAGATCGGGATCCTCCACGGGGTGATAGGCGCCTCCGGTCGCCCCGGCGATCCGCCCGAGGGTCTTCCTCCGCCAGGCTCCGGACTCGGGCGAGAGTCCGAAAGTGTGGAAGACGATCTTCCGATCGCGCGCCGTGATCGCAGCGATCTTGAGTCTCGGATCGACATGCCGGATCTCTCCGGTCATGCCCGGGCTGACGCTGCGAGGCGAATCCGAAATGAAGAGTGCCAGTCGCCGCCGCGACGGATCCGTGACCGATTCGAGGAGCCGGTTCGCCCGCCGCATCCCGGCGTAGAAGACCGTCGAGCCCTCGCTTCCGCGCTCGAGGATTCCGTCGAGCGCCGACTGCAGCTGGCGGGCGTCCCGCGTGAGCGGCATCCGGAGCCGGGCGCTGCGTATCAGGCCCACCCGTTTCGATCCCGCGTCGGGCCATGGAATACCCGGCCCCGAATAGCTCACGATCGCGAAACGGATGTCATAGAGGAGGCCCTGCTCGATCAGGCGTCTCACCGCCCGGACCTCCATGGCCAGCCTCGAACCGACCGCTCCCGGCAACGCTCGCCGATCGGTCGACCGGCGATCGGGAACCGAGAAGGAGACCGGCACCACGCGGCCCGGAACCTCGCTTCGGTCCCGCCGCGCCCGAGCGGTCGGCGGCCGCTCCGCCGGTTCCCGTGTCGAAAGCGAGGTGTCGATCACGATGGCCACGTCGAGGGGGCCGGCCTCCCGGAACGAATCGGCGGAGCAGCCCCGGACGTCGACATCCTCGACGAGATTCGAATCCGGGGGTCGAGGAGCCGCACAACCCACGAGCAGGGCGCCGGTCATCCCGAGAGCGAGCATCCACGCGAGGGGCACGCTCTCGAAGACCCGGGCGGCACCGCGTGCCGCGGCGGACCGGGCCCAGCGGCGCTGGAATGGAAAGGTCGATGGAGAATCGGACTTCGCGAAAGGGGGCATGGCATCCCTCCCTGACAGTGCGCCGCGATCGCAAGCCAGGATACATCAGGTCCGGGCGCCCTCGACTCGGATTTTCCTCCAATCGCCGACCATCTCCCGGGAACGGCGGGGCCCGCGGGAATTCCCGCTGCTCTTCCGCCTTCCGCATGCTGTTCCCCGGCAGCCAGGCCCCTACAATCGGTCTTCACCACGCCAATCGAGGAGGCCCCAGATGATCGATCGAACGCTCGAGATCCAGACGCCGGATGGGGTCATGGAGACCTTCCTCGCCCACCCCGATGGTCGGACCCCGGCGCCCGCCATCCTCCTCTACATGGATGCCCCGGGCATCCGCGAAGAACTCAGGGATTTCGCCCGCCGGATCGCCGCCGAGGGCTATTGCTGTCTGCTTCCCGACCTCTATTACAGAAGGGGTCGGATCCGTTTCGATCTCCGGGAAATGGACGAGGACCGGATGAAGGCGATGTTCGCCCACATGAACAGCCTCACGAACGCGCTCGTCCTCGACGACACGAAAGCCCTCCTCTCGGCCCTCGAAAACGAAACCCTCGCGGCCAGGGGATCCAAGGGATGCATCGGCTATTGCATGAGTGGACAATTCGTCATGTCCGCGGCCGGCACCTTTCCCGACCATTTCCGCGCTGCGGTCTCGTGCTACGGCGTCGGAATCGTCACCGAAAAACCCGATTCGCCCCATCGCCTCGCTCCCCGCGTCCGGGGTGGACTCTTCTTCGCTTTCGCTGAGGAAGACGAATACGTCCCCGACGATGTCATTCCGGCCCTACGAGACACCCTCGAGAAGAACGGCGTCCAGCACGAGATCATCGTCTACCCCGGAACGAAACACGGCTTCTGTTTTCCCGAACGCGTCGGC
>DRKE01000091.1 GCA_011051925.1 Deltaproteobacteria bacterium | reverse complement strand
CACGCGGCGTGATAGGTCAGCGATCGGGCGCGGTCGATCGCGATCATGCCGTTCGAGAGCGGATGCTTGACCGCCTGGAAGAACCCGATCGGCCGATCGAATTGCTTGCGGGTCTTCGCGTATTCGACCGTGGTCTGGAGCTGCCATTCCGCCGAACCACAGAGGTCGGCCGCGATGGTCGTCAGGATCGCGGGCCAGGCGCGTCGCAGAACCGCCGACCCGTCGGTCGAAACGATGTCCGCGGCCGGAACCCGCAGGCCGTCGAAGGAGATCGTCGCCTGGTCGCGGGTGAGATCGTGGATGTGATCCTGGGAGAGCGCGAGACCGTCGGCATCGGCCGGCACGACGCAGAGAACATGGCGAGCCTCCCCGGATGCCGATGAGCTCTCTTCCTCCACCCGCGCGAGGACGAGGAAGGCATCGACCTTGAACGCGTCCTGGACGAAATACGCCTTTCCCGAGAGTTCGAATCCGTCCTCGCTCGCCGTCGCGACGACATCCGTGGCGTCGGGCGCCCATGTCCCCCTGGCATCGGTCGTCGCGAGCGACACGCCCGTCCCCTCGGCGATGCGGGCGAGCCATCGGCCGGCCGCCTCGGTCCCCGCTTCGCGCAGGACGTAGGTCGCGCAGAGGGTGGGAATGAGGGGCGACGCAAGGGCATGCCGGCCCACCTCCTCGACCAGCCCGACGATCCCGACCATCTTGAACCCGGCGCCCCCGGCCTCTTCCGGAACCGCCAGTCCGGTCCAGCCCAGTTCGATGCACTGTTTCCAGAGCGCCTCGTCCCAGCCGGGACGTTCGCCCGCCTCGTAGGTCGCCGCCGGATCCGCCCCCGCCAGGCGTCGCATCTTCTCGACGGGCATCTGCTCGTCGAGCAGCTTCTTCGCGAGATCCCGCAGCATCTCCTCGTCGGAACCGAAACCGAAATCCCGGGGCATCGTCCCCGATCCGCGGGAACCCTCGGCCCTCTCCTTCGCCTCCTTCGTCGTCTCCGTCGTCTTCGCCGGCATGTCCGTCTCCGTCCCCCTCGCCATCTCCGTCCCTGTCTGTGTCCGCGTTTCCGTCCCGATTTCCGTCTCGACTTCCTTCGCCACTTCCTTCGCCACTTCCTTCGCCACTTCCTTCCCGGCCCCCTTGCCTACTCCGATGCGGATCGCCGTGCGCCGAACCGCCCTGCCCCACCTCGGCTCGTTCCTGCGTCCTTCCGCGACTCGCGTCCCCTCAGCACCGGGGTCTCATTTCGATTTCGGCAGGCCGAGCACGCGTTCGCCGAGGATGTTCCGCTGGATCTCGCTCGTCCCGGCCGCGATCGTGACGCCATAGGAATTCATGTAGGCCAGCGGCCAATGACCCGCGTCCGGGGCCGCCGGATCGAGCTTGTAGAGCGTCGATCGTGCCCCCGCGATGTCGACGCCGAGGCGCGCGACCTGCTGGGCGAATTCCGTCGAGGTCACCTTCTGCTGGAGGGGCAGCCGCATGGGGTGATCGCATAACGCGGGCACCCGCGCGCGACGCGCGTTCTGTTTCAGCCCCTCCGCGACGATCGCCTGCTGGACGATCGCGTCCCGCGTGACGGGATCCAGGGAGGCCCGCTGTCCGTCCCGCCAGCTGTTCCGGGCGAGATCGACCAGCCGATCGATCGGATGGGCCGCATTGCCCCCGCCTCCGGCACTTTCCGCAGCGCCCCGTTCGTGGGTGAGCGTCGTCATCGCGACCGTCCAGCCCTTGCCCACCTCGTCGAGGCGACAGGCGTCGGGAACGACGGCATCCTCGAAGAGCACCTCGTTGAACCCGGACTCGCCCGTGATCTTGACCAGTGGCCGGACCGTCACGCCCGCATTGCCTTCGATGGGCATCAGGAAATAGGTGAGCCCGTCGTATTTGTGATGTCGGCTCGTCCGCGCGATCAGGATCATCCATTGGGCGAAATGCCCGAGGCTCGTCCACACCTTGTGGCCGTTGACGACCCAGTTGTCGCCGTCGCGCACGGCCATCGTCTGCTGGTTCGCCATGTCGGAACCCGCCCCGGGCTCGCTGAAGCCCTGACACCAGATCTCCTGCCCGGAGAGGCAGCCCGGGATGAAACGCTTCTTCTGCTCCTCCGTCCCATGGACGAGGATCGTGGGGGCGGCCATGTTGAGTCCGACGATGTTGATCAGCATCGGCGTGCCCGCCCGCGCCATCTCCTGGTTCGCGATGCGCTGGAATCCCGTATGCCCCCCGCCGCCGTACTCGACCGGGTAGTCCGCCCCGACCAGACCCGCCTCGTGGACACGGGCCTGCCAGTCCTGGAGATAGTCGCGATGGGCCTCGGTCATGATCTCGATCGGCGAACTCGGCAGCGGCCGTTCGGGCGGCGGCGGCCGATTCTCCGCCAACCATCGGCGTGCGTATTCCTGGAATTCCCGCTGCTCGCTCGTTCGTGCCTTCTCCACTCCGTCGCTCCTCCGTTGCCCCACCATCGCCACGTCGGCGCGCCACTGTCGCCACGCCGGCGCCAAATCGGCGCATCGAGTGGGGTCGCCCCCGCGACCCCGAGTCACTCGCTTCGGCGGAGGGAGACCTTAGCCCATTCCGGCCCGATCTCCGTCGAACGACGCATGCGGAAAGGCCTTCCCGACGTCAGATTTCCGCTCAAATCGGGGCCATTGCGGTCCGATCCAGTCGATGTCCGCCAGGGAGTCCGGATGCCGGAACCGACATCCGCTCCGGGGCAGGGGAGTCCAATCGTGAACGACGAACTCGAGCAGCCCGAGCCACCCAGACCCTGTGTCTTCATCCACGTGAACCACAAGCAGATCCTGGGCGCCCATGTCGGCGCCCGCGCACTCCGTCACTTCTCGAAGAACAACGACCGCTTCGACATCAAGTTCATCGAAACCCGGGATCATCCCTTCCTGGTCGCCCGCGAAGGCGACCTCTTCCTGCGCAACGGCGTCCGCCGGAAATGGCGCATGAACGACCTGCAATCCTTCACGCCGCTTCGCTTCATGCCGCCGGAGCTGATGAACTATCAGGGACGGGCCGTCGTGATCGATCCCGACGTCTTCGCCGTGAGCGACGTCTGGGCGCTGCTCTCCCGGGACATGGAGGGCAAGGCCATTCTCTGTCGGCCCCGGAGTCGGACGAGCCGCGACATCAACGGCCCCCTCGCGACGAGCGTCATGCTGCTCGATTGCTCGAAGCTCCGACATTGGAAGACCGAAGAACAATTCAACGAGATGTTCGACGGCGAACGTGACTACAAGAAATGGATCACGTTGATGTACGAGGATCGCGGCAACATCGGGCTCTTCGAGAACAGCTGGAACGATCTCGACGTCCTGAACAAGCGGACGCGGATGCTGCACACGACGAAACGCTGGACCCAGCCCTGGAAGTCGGGACTGCCGATCGATTTCGTCCCGGCCGACAAGTTCGATGCCTTCCCGCCCCTCGGCTGGCTCCTCTACGCACGCCGGAAGATCTTCGGAGACTACGCGTTCCTGGGCCACTACAAGTCCCATCCGGACAAGAACCAGGAGGACTTCTTCTTCGGGCTGCTCCGGGAATGTCTCGAGGAGGGCACGGTCACCGAAGAGATGGTGCAGCAGGAGATGCTGAACGATCACGTCCGGAAGGACGCGCTCCGGGTCCTCGAAGCGGCTCCGCCCGTCGATCAGGTCGTCGCGCGCCTGCCCGCCTGAGGCCGGGGCCCGCGCCACCAGACGCTGCCGGACCCCCTCCGAAAAGGGGGGGCTGTCATCCCTGATCCGTCCTTGTCGAGTGCTTGCTGAAGCCCCGAGACCGGCACGGCGCGGTTTTCGTGAATGGCTCGCCTT
>DRKE01000090.1 GCA_011051925.1 Deltaproteobacteria bacterium | reverse complement strand
TCGTAGGCGGCACGAGCTCCGCGATCTGCTCGCCCATCCGCGATTCGATCTCCTCGAGCTGTCGTTCCAGTTGGCGCAGTTCGTCCTCGGCGCGCTTCTCCTCGTCGCTCCGGGCGACGTTCCCGAGTACGACTTCTTCCCGCTCGAGCTGCTGCAGGTTCGTACGAAGACGTTCCATGCCGAGTGAGATCCGGGTTCGCTCGCGCTGGACGGGTCGGGTCAGGGTCGTGTCGACGACGAAGAAGACCAGGGCAACGGCCACGCCGGCAAGCATCACGCGCTCCCGCAGGTCCCGGGCGCGAAAGATCTCGTCCCACTCCGAGAAGCGGGTCTTCAGTCGATGAAGGATCGGATTCATGGCGCTCCTCCCCCGGAAGGCGATTCCTCCTCGCGTGTGGCGATCCGGAATGCGACGCCGGGCAGGGAGTCGTTCCGTCGTTCGATTTCGAAGGTTCGGAAGTCGCGTGATTCGAATCCCTTTTCGGTTCCGAGTCGACGAAGGAGGATCGGCACGTCCTCCGGGCGGAGGGACCGGCCTTCGAGGGCGATCGCGTCGCCCCCTTCCGTGATCTCGATCCGCTCGAGCCACAGGTCGTCCAGGTCCTGGCGCGCCAGTCCGGCGAGCAGGTTCGAGAAAGAGGCCTCCGGTCGATTCCGGCTCTGACCGAGATCCCGCAACAAGGCCAGTCGTGCATCCCGTGCGGCGCGAAGTGCCTCGATCCGGCTTCGGGGATCGGCCGCGTTCGCGACCCGGCGCGCTTCCTCGGCGCGCAGCGCTTCGACCCGCTTCGTCAGCCGATCGTGTTCCGCCTCGAGTTCCGCCAGGGCGATCCGTTCCTCGCCGAGCCGTGTCCAGGAGAGACTCGAGATCGCCCCGAAGAGGAGCGCTGCGGCGGCCACGATCCGAAGGGCGGCAGGAAGTCCGAAGCCGGCACCCAGTCCGCGGAAGACGGCCGGGACGAGCGAATCACCGAGCAGACCCGGATCCGCGATGGCGGACCCACCGGCCAGGGCAACCACCGGCTGCACGCTGGTCGGTAGCGGCTCGGGCACCTCGAAATATCTCGTGAGATCATAGGCCTCGACCTGAAGCGGGCGAAAGACTTCAGAAAGGGTGGGGATCAGGGGCGAGAAATCGACGGGGCTCGGAAACAGCGTGAGCCGGGACGGTGCCGCCTGTCCGTATTCGGATTCGTAGTAGTCGAGGGAGCGCTGGATGTCGAGAAGCAGGGAATCGAGCAGGTCCATGATCCCGGAATCCGACCCGTCCGGATCCTGCAGGGCATTCTGGGCTGCCGTCTCGATGGCGTCTGCGTCGACGTGCAGATTCCGGGCGAGAAAGAGGCATTCGTGACGAGAGACCGTGAGCACGCTCGCCTTGTCGTCGACGCGGAGGGAGGCGCTACCGGCGACGACTTCGGGCATCCGCGATTCGAGGGCCAGCATCGAGGATTCGACGATGTCGAATCCGGCCAGGCGAAGGCCGACTCCGTCGATCAGGTGCGCCAGGTCCATGATCGGCTCATGCCTGGCCACCACGACGAACATGCGGGGTGTTCGAGCCCGGTTGCCGTCTTCGGGAATGGTCAGGATGCCGAGTTGGGCCTCTTCGACGTCGAATTCGACGAGGTCCCGAACCAGCCAGCGTGTGGCGTCGATCAGTTCTTCGTCCGGCACGTTCGTGGGGCGTTCGACGAGTCGCAGGCTGTAGTCGCCGGGAGACAAGGTGCAGCGACAGGACCAGTTCTGCAGATCGTTCGCTTCGACGAAATCCTGGAGTGCCCGGCCGGCTTCGGCGGGGGCAGTCGGATCGAAGGGGAATCGCTCCCAGGCAACGAGATGTGGGCGACCGTCGACTTCTCCCTCGCAGGCGACCGCGATCAGCTCGTCCTGCACGACGGCAAGTCCGACCACGTGTCGACCGGATTCGTTCTTCGACCGCCTGAAGATCCGCCAGACCAAGGTTCGGATTCTCTCTCCTGCTCGGAAACGCGACCGCCCGAAAGAGACGATTTCCCGGCGAGCCGGGAAGGCCCATGCCCGACGCGGACATGCGGCGTCAGATCGGCTTCATGCCGATCCGTTTCCAATGGATTCATCCGTTATTAACGGAAGCTGCCCGTGGAAGTTGAGGAGATGTCGGTGTGGTTCAACCGGATTGCCGCAGGACGGAAAGACGCGGGTGACGGCTGGGGAGAAGGCCGGGGGACTCCACTAAGGGGATCGGTGGAGTCTTGAGAGGCGTGTCATCGGCTGGGAACCCGGACGCCGTTCTCGAAGAGGGCGCTGCGGGTTCGTTTTCCGGTCTCGTCGAAGGCGAGCACCCAGCCGTGTTGCAGGCCCTTCTGGAATTCCGCCTGGGCCCGGACCTGGCCCGACGGATGGAATCGCGTCCACACGCCGACCCGAAGCCCGTTCTCGTATTGGCCCATGGATTCCGGTTTCCCGTCCGGTCGGTACCGCGCGTACCAGCCGTGGCGAAGTCCGCCATAGGCCTTCAGCTGTTGGCACCATTCCTCGTCGCGCCCGCTTTCCTCGTCCTTGCGTGTCCGGATCTCCGTGCCCGGTGGGCATTCGTTCTTCGCCTCGACGGGGAAGGGATGAAGAGGTGGTGTCGAAATGTTCCGCGAAGGGCGAGAGTCGGACTCCGACGAGGTGGCGAGGGCAGCGGGTCCGATCGGGACACGACCTCGAGCATCGTTCGGGGAGACCGGTGAAGCAGCGAAGGTCGGGGCGTTCAGGCGGGCCTCGACTCGAAGGAGATGATCGGCGAGATCCCGATAGGCGGTCTCTCCGAGTTCGGTCCGGTTCGCATCGATCTCGACGCGAATCGACTGGACGATCCCGAGGGCCCGGACACGCAGATCGTGGTTGCGGAGATTCTCCGGCGTCGTCAGGGAGTCAAGGGTGTCGAAACGGCCCTTCACGCGATAGAGCGCTCGAATCGACTCGCTCTCGGCCCGGTCGATCGGAGGCGGACTCGTCCGCATCGACGCCTCCGATGCTTCGGGCCGCGGGGTCGTCGCGACGCTGCTTCCGCCTCCGGTCGGGGCGAAGAGGGGAAGGGTGCCCGGCGGCAGCCCGGACTCGTCCCCGGCGCCGGGCACCGCGTTCATGCTGGCGGCCCGGAGGGCGAGAAGCGCATCGGGCGAGAACACGCCCTTTTCGGTCATGCGGTTCGCGGTTCCGATCGAGGATGCGGTCGATCCGACGATCAGGACGAGGCCGAGGACGAGACCGATCTTGTTCGGGACGATCAGGCCGTCGTGGAAAGCGATGTACGGGTAGACGAAGAAGTTGACGAGCGGCACGAAGAGCAGCAGTCCGACGCCCCCCGGAAGTCCTCGCGCGACGGCGGTATTCCACGCCAGGCGTCCGAAGTAGACCGTGCAGAGCAGCAGGGTGGCCAACATGCCAAGGGCCATCACGCCCTTGCCGAAGCCGCCGAGCATCGCGCCGACACCGATCAGGACGGCGTTGCCCAGGACCACGGCAAGGCCGCCGAGCAGGAAGCGGCCGATCGATCCCCCACCCGCGGCGAGCATGGGGGCGAGCTGGAGGATCGGCACCCAGGCGAGGACCTGCATCAGGTCGCTCTGGTCGGTTTTCCGGGCGATCGCCGACAGGGCATAGGTCCAGACGAACTGGCAGACGCCTGCAGCGACGAGAAACCCGATCATGACGGGGCCGAGCCATTCCATGCAGGGCCCATCGGGAGATCGACGTTTCGAGTTGAATCCCCGGAAAACTGGCTTCGGGCACCCCGAGGGGCGCGGTTCTGATATTGAAATTGAAAACCGTTTTCGTTAAACAAGGGCGTCCAATTGAAAATCATTTTCAATTCGGCTGGACGCTCCGACTCCCTGGACTCCGACTCCCTGGAAGAGGTGCGACGGCTGGATCGATGGAAGGGCGGGAAACGATGCGAAACGGAATGCGAAACGGAATGACGAGTCTCGTGGGGTGGGTCTGGGCGACGTTGTCACTGCTTCTCCTGCTGGCCGCGACGACCGACGCGAGGGCGGAGGGTGAGGGCGATGCGGGGACTTCGGAGACCCCGCCCGAGACCGAGCGGATCGACGATCTGGAAGAGAAGGTCGATGTCCTGGCAGAGGAGATGGGGCGCCTCGAATCGATCTTCGCCGTCCCCGAAGAGCTGAAGCTCGAGTCGGTCAACGGTCTCGGGCCGGCGGCCTCGAAGGTCTACAAGAAGGACCGGGGTCTCTCGGTGGGCGGCTACGGGGAGGTCCGGCTGCGCAGTTTCCAGAATACGGACGACGACGACGAGAACGACGTCTTCGACGCGCTGCGAGCGGTCTTCTATGTCGGATACAAGTTCAATGACAATTGGATCCTGAACTCGGAGCTCGAGTTCGAACACGGCGGAACGGGCGGCGCGGGCTCGGTTTCGACCGAGTTCCTCACGTTGGACTACCTCTGGAAGGAAGAGGCGAATCTTCGTGTCGGTCTCGTGTTGATTCCCATGGGTTTCGTGAACGAGATCCACGAGCCGAATTTCTTTTTCGGCGCGGAGCGACCGGAGGTCGAGCGGGTGATCCTGCCTTCGACCTGGCGCGAGAATGGCGTCGGAATCTACGGGCGCGTCGCGGATCGGGTCGAATACCGTGCGTATGTGGTGAACGGCTTCCGGGGCGCCGATTTCAGTGCGGGTGGACTGCGTGGCGGTCGCCAGAAGGGCAGCAAGGCACTCGCGAACGACTTCGCCTTCGTGGCCCGGGTCGATGTCGACGTCGCGCCGGGCCTCCTCGTCGGGGGGTCGGTCTATACCGGTCAGACCGGGCAGGAAGAGGACGTCAACGGTCAGGATCTGCCCGACGCGATGCTGACCCTCTACGAGTTCCACGCCCAGTACAAGGCGCATGGGCTCAGTCTCCGCGGACTCTGGACCGAGGCCCGTCTCGATGAAGCGGGCCGGCTCTCGCGGATCGTCGATACGACGCCCGGCGTGACCGATGACTCGATCGCACAGCACATGCGGGGCTGGTACGTCGAAGCGGCATACGACATCCTTCCGGTCCTCTGTGAAGGCACTCGGATGTCGCTCGAGCCCTATTTCCGGTTCGAGAGCTATGATACCCAGCGCGACGTTTCGGA
>DRKE01000089.1 GCA_011051925.1 Deltaproteobacteria bacterium | reverse complement strand
TCGCGCTCCGCGAATTCGATCTCGAGCACGTCGAAGCGCCCCTCCTCGAGAGCGGGGTCGGCGACGAACTCGTGTCGGGCCGTGCGGGCGGCCGCGAGGACGTCTTCGGCGACACCGGACAGGATCTCCAGGCTGGCCGGCGAGGCAGCCATCCGGAGCGACGCCACACCGCGCCCCATCGAGACCTCGGCGTCCGCCTTCGCCTTGTTGATCGCGGCCAGGGCGGCGACCGCCGTGTCGAAACTTCCGGCATGATCGGGCGGCGGCACCGCTTCGAAATCCCGCGCGGAGGGCCAGGCCGCCCGATGGATGCTGCGGTCGGCGGCACTTCCCTCCGGTCGATGCTCCTCGGCGAAGGACCAGCTCCAGATCTCCTCGGTGATGTAGGGCAGGACCGGCGCGAAGAGTCGGATCAGCACGGAAAGGCCCAGGCGAAGCGCCGCCACCGCGGATCCACTCGCCGCGGCAGCCTCCCCCGTCGCGCCGTCCGCGAAAGCGCGCGCCCGCCCCTTCACGAGCTCGAGATAGGTATCCGTGAAATGCGTCCAGAAGAACGTTTCCGTCTCCTGCAGGGCATGGGCGTACTGGAAGGCCTCGTGGTTCTTCGTGGCATCCTCGACGAGGGCCGACAGCCGGGCCACGAATGCCCGATCGAGTTCGCAGCGGATCGGGTGGATCTCGGCACTCTGTGAAAGCACGAATTTCGCCGCGTTGAAGAGTTTCGTCACGAGGCGTTTGCCGATCTTCCAGACGTTCTCGTCGAAGGCCGTATCGGCGCCCAGGCGCGCGCTGGCCGCCCAGTAGCGCGCCGCATCCGCCGAATACTTCTCGATCAGGGGCAGCGGTGTCATCACGTTGCCCTTGCTCTTCGACATCTTCTTCCGGTCCGGGTCGAGGATCCAGCCCGACATCAGGGTGTGATGCCAGGGGACGTCGTTCTCGTGGAGCATCGCCTTCGCGATCGTGTAGAAGGCCCAGGTCCGAATGATGTCATGGCCCTGCGGTCGGACGTCGGCCGGAAAGAGCTTCGCGTGGCGCTCGGGGTCATCGACCCAGTGGGAACTGATCTGGGGGGTCAGCGAACTCGTGAACCAGGTATCGAAGATGTCGGCTTCCGCCATGAAGCCACCCGGCTGGTTCCGCTGCGATTCCTCGTAGCCCGGCGGCACGTCCGTGGTCGGATCGATCGGCAGGGATTCGACCGGAGCGACGATCACGCGCTCGTAGTCCGGTTCACCCGCCTCGTCGAGGGGATACCAGACGGGAATCGGCACGCCGAAGAAGCGTTGCCTCGAAAGGCACCAGTCCATCGACAGATTCTCGGTCCAATCTCGGTAGCGCGCCTCCATGAAGGGGGGATGCCACTGGATGGCGGCCCCCTTCGAGAGCAGCTCCGCCTTCTTGTCGAGGAGACGGCAGAACCATTGCCGCGTCGGAAGGAATTCGAGGGGCCGCTCGCCCTTCTCGAAGAATTTCACCGGATGCGAGATCTCCTCCGGTTCCGCCCGCAGCGGCGCACCGTGTCCCGTCACGCTCGCGCCGGGATCCCGCAACATCTCGACGATCCGGGTCCGGGCACGCTTCACGGTCAGGCCCGCCAGTTCGGCATAGGCCGCGTTGGCCTTCCCGACGTCGAGACTCTCGAAGGGCGCTTCGGAGAAGTCGACCGGACGAAGCCGGCCGTCGCGGGCGATGACCTGTCGCAGCGCCAGCCCCTCCTCCCGCCACCACTGGACATCCGTCTGGTCACCGAAGGTACACACCATCAGGATGCCCGTTCCCTTTTCGGGGTCCGCCATCTCGCTCGGAAAGATCGGGACGGGTGCATGGAAGAGGGGCGTCACGGCCCGCTTGCCGAAGAAGGGGCGATAGCGTTCGTCCTCCGGATGCGCGGTCACGCCGACACAGGCCGGCAGCAGCTCGGGTCGGGTCGTGGCGATCACGAAGGCAGCGTCTTCGCCCTCGACCGCGAATTCGATCTTGTGGTAGGCGCCCGGCATCTCGCGGTCTTCGACTTCCGCCTGCGCGACGGCGCTCTGGAAGTCGACGTCCCACATCGTCGGGGCTTCCGAGGTGTAGACATGCCCCTTCCCGAAAAGGTCGAGAAAAGAGAACTGGGCCGTCCGACGGCAATGATCGTCGATCGTCTGGTAGGTCTGGCGCCAGTCCACGGACAGGCCGAGGCGATGCCAGAGCACGCTGAACGCCTCTTCGTCTTCCTTGATCAGGTCGAAGCAGGCTTCGATGAAATTGGGGCGCGACACGAGTCGGGCGGGCTTCTTTCGCGCCTTCGCGGACGCGGCTTCGAGGCGGAGTCCCTCTTCATAGGGCGTATTCGCGTCGCAGCGGACGTGATAGTAGTTCTGGACCCGCCTTTCCGTCGGAAGGCCGTTGTCATCCCAACCCATGGGATAGAAGACGTTCATTCCGGTCATGCGCTTGTATCGGACGACGACATCCGCATGGGTGTAGGAGAAGACGTGGCCGATATGCAATGACCCCGAGGCGGTGGGTGGGGGCGTATCGACGACGAAGGTTTCTTCGCGCGGGCGACTCGGGTCGTAATGGTAGACGCCCTCCTCCTGCCAGATTCCGTCCCAACGGGATTCGACTTCGCCGGCGTCGAAATGTTTCGGAAGCGTCGCCGGGTCGATCGAGCGCGTCAGTGGCCTCGATGCGGTTCTTTCCGGGGTCTCGGACTTGCTCATCTCGCTCTCTCGGGAGCCGCGACGCCGTCGAGCGCCCGCCGATCTCCTGCTTCGGGATCCAGAGCGCGCGAGCATAGTCCAGCTCGCCCCCGAGCCGCTTGCCCGGGCTTCGCCGCAGCGGAAGGTCGGTGGAATTCCCGAAATTGCGATTCCGCATCCGGGCTCCGCCGCTCCGCGCTCGGGTCGGAAACGCGTCCGACCGAAAAGCCCGCCATGTTGTTCCGAAAGCGCGACAAAGGGACCCGGTCCGAATCCGCTCACGACCCGGATCCTACGGACGAAGCGGGCGGAGGACCGCCCCCGGGCGATCCGGTCCCCGCCGATCAGGCACTCGATTTCATGGCCGAGATGCTGCGGATCATGGGCGAGAACGCCTTCGACATCGGCACGAAAGGGGCCGAGGAGATCGAGGCGTTCTTCGAGGCCTGGGCCCGACACCTGCTGATCGGGATCCCGCCCCCGGGTCGCGAGAAGCCGGCGGATGACGAGAGCGGAAAGAAGAAGCGGGAAACCGGGGAGGCGACGCCAAGGGAATCCCGACGCGACCTTCCGGGGCTGCGGCGGGCCTTCCGCGACCATCGGGAGACCGAGGCCGGCTATGTGACGAAATCCCTCGGTGACTTCCGCAGCGCGACCTGGGCCTTCATCAACGGTCTGCGCCGCTCGCTGACCGCCGAACAGAACTCCGACCGACGGATCAGCCATCGCATGCGACGCCTCGAGGGCGCCGTCCGCAGGGGCGATCCCGACGCGATCAAGAACGAAGCCCAGCAGACGGTCACGCTGCTCACGGAATTCCTGGCGGAGCGGGGAACGCGCCACCAGGAACAGATCAGCGCGATGGCCGCCCGCCTCGAAGGGCTTCGCGACGAGCTCGACAACGTGCGGGCCCAGGCCGCGATCGATCCGGTGACCGAAATCTACAATCGGGCCTCCTTCGACGAGCAGATCGAGCGCGAGGTCGATCTCGCGACCCTTTTCGGGCGCCGCGGTTGTCTCCTGATGATCGACATCGACCATTTCAAATGGGTGAACGACACCCACGGCCACCCCTGCGGCGACGAGGTCCTGAAGCAGTTCGCAGCGACGCTGACCCGGTGTTTCATGCGTCGCGACGATTTCGTCGCCCGCTACGGCGGGGAGGAGTTCGTCGTCGTGCTGCGCGACATCGATCTGCCGACCGCCCGCGACGTCGCCGAGCGGGGAATGACCGCCATCCGCAATCTGGAGGTCCATTTCGGCGAACTCGAGGAGCCGATCCGGCTGACCGCCTCGATCGGGATCGCGCGACTCCGAGTCGGCGAGACGGCCTCGGCCTGGGTCGAGCGGGCCGACCGGGCGCTCTACCAGGCGAAGAACGGCGGCCGGGACCGGATCGAGGTCGATCCGATCGACCTCGAGGAGGCCTGATCGGGCCGCTCTCCGCCGGCGTCCTCGCCGATCCCGTCGGGACCCGTTCCGATACCCGCGTCCCTGCGGTCCGATCGACGGATTTTCCCGAGGGTGCCCGTACCTGGGCCCTTTCCGGCGCGGCGGCCAGGGCCCACCCGGACGCCGAGCGGCCCCGACCGGGGATCCGCCGGATCGGCCGCTTGCGACGACGCCGCTGGCCCCGTACTCTTCCGCGCCTCAATCAGGTCTCCCGGGGCGGAATGCCCGGAGACACCAGGGAGTAGTGCGTTTCCATGGCGAAGAAATCGCAGGTCAACCGGGACAACCGACGCAAGCAGCTGATCGCGAAATACGCCGATCGCCGTGCCGAGCTTCGCAAGAAGTTGAAGGATCCGAACGTCTCGATCGAGGAGAAGCTCGACGTCCAGGCCGCCTTCGCCAAATTGCCGCGCAACTCCTGTCCGACGCGAAAGAACAACCGCTGTGCGATCTCCGGACGCTCCAAGGCCTTCTACAACAAGTTCGGCATCTCCCGGATCGCCCTGCGCGAACTCGCCCTGCGCGGTCAGCTTCCCGGCGTCCGCAAGTCCAGCTGGTAGACCGAGGCCCGAACCGACGAACCGGAGGGCGAGAGGCCCGACGGTCGCCCGGGAACGGAGCCGATCGGGCGGGGATCTGATCCGATGATCAGGGAAGAAACGAAGTCGCGACGAAAAGAACGAAGAGAGAAGAGAAGACGATGAAGCCCGAGATCCATCCCGACTACCACAAGGTCATCTACGTGGACTCCGCCACGGGCGACGAATGGATCAGCCGCTCGACCATCACGTCGAAGGAAACCCGTGACATCGACGGCGAGGCCGTGCCCGTCGTGCGACTCGAGATCTCTTCCGTGAGCCATCCCTTCTGGACGGGCAAGATGCGCGAGCTCGATTCGGACGGAAAGATCGACCGCTTCCGGAAGCGCTACGGCGGCAAGAAATAGCCCGATTCCGGCCATTTCGATCCTTCACCCGCTCACCGTCGGCGGATCCCCCTTTCCTGCCATACGACGAGCGAGGGCCCTCGGCGGGTTCCGCGTCGACGACGCGGGCCACCTCCTACACGCAGCGTCGCCGGATGAACCCGGGGGCAGGAAGTCCACCCGTCGACCCGGTCTTCCGACGGCATGCAGCGAACTCGCACCCCGGGAATCCCGGGACGGGAAACCCTGAGACGCGGAAGGAGAAGGGGAAGGGGATCGGACCTAACGGCCGGCGAGCTTGCGGCGGATCTTGCCCTTCAGGCGCAGCGCGCCCGGCTGGAGCTTCGCGTCGTCGGTCCCGAGAAGGAATCCATCGAGGCCACCCTTCTTCTGGACCGTGCGGAGCGTGGAGGCGGCGATATCGAGGGAAACCCGCTGGCCGAGTGCCTCGGAGAGGAGTCGCACCTTCTGGATGTTCGGTTCGAAGCGGCGATTGGTCGC
>DRKE01000088.1 GCA_011051925.1 Deltaproteobacteria bacterium | reverse complement strand
CGATCTTGCTATTAGAGTATACTCAATATGGAGAGAGGATGTCCGATCGGATCGGCTCTCCGGGCGGTGATGGCGGAGACGGAAGGGGTTGGGGCGAATGCTGGCCACGATATTCAGCGAGGTGGGGAAGGAACCGACCGTGGAAGAGGTGGATCCGATCGAGCCCGGTCGGAACGACGTCGTTGTTCGGATTGCTGCTTCGGGTGTGTGTGCCTCGGATCACCACGTGCTCCTCGGGTCGCTTCCGTTTCCGACACCCTTGATCCTGGGCCACGAGGCGGCCGGGACCGTGGAGGCCATCGGTTCCGGCGTGACCCGGGTTTCCCCCGGAGACCGGGTGGTCGCATCGCCGGATCCCTGCTGCGCGGTCTGCTGGTATTGTGCTCAAGGACAGCCGACGCTCTGTGAAGCCCTGCCGCGGATTTCGACGACGCCTCGGGTACGTCGTACCGACGGTTCCATCGCTTTCGGAATGGTCGGACTCGGCACCTTCGCGGAGTTCATGACGGTCGACGAAGCCTCCGTTGTTCCCGTCGAGACGGACCTTCCATTCGAACAACTCGCGCTGATCGGCTGTGGGGTCACGACGGGTGTCGGCGCGGTATTGGTTCGCGCCCGGGTCCAGGCGGGTTCGTCCGTCGTCGTCGTTGGATGCGGCGGCGTCGGGCTTTCCGTCATCCAGGGTGCTCGGATCGCCGGGGCCGAAACGGTCGTGGCGATCGATCCCGTAGAGGCGCGCCGCAAGGCAGCTCTCGGGATGGGGGCGACGGACGAGCTCGACCCCGGCAAGGGGGATGCCGGGGAACGTATCCGGTCTCTCACGGATGGTCGCGGGGCGGACTATGTTTTCGAAGCGGTAGGAAGACCGGAGACCTGCGTTCAATCGATCGGCCTCGCCCGACCGGGAGGGACCGTCGTTCTCGTGGGGGCGCCGGCGCCGGGAGATCGGCTCGAGATCTCGTTGTGGGAGTTCTTCGGTGACGCGAAGAGCGTGATGACGACGCGCTTCGGTTCGGTCGACATTCGCCGCGATATTCCTCGATTCGTCAAGTTGGCGGAGTCTGGACTGTTGGATCTCGCCTCTCTCGTGACTCGAACGGCTCCCCTCGAAACGGGAGAGGTGAACGCGGCCTTCATGGCTCTCGAGCGCGGCGAGGCGGTGCGTACGGTTCTCGTACCTCGAAGCCCGAATGCGAGCGACCGGGAGCGCGGATCGTGATGGAGATGGAAAAGAACAGCTTGTTCATCGGCGGACACTGGGTCGAACCGGCGAGTTCCCGACGCATTCGAGTGATCTGCCCTTCGACGGAAGAGGTCGTCGCGACCGTACCGGAAGGCGTCGCGGCGGACATGGATCATGCCGTGGGTGTTGCGAGGGAGGCATTCGATCGGGGCCCATGGCGCTGGATGTCCCCCGTGGAGCGTGCGGATCGCGTTCGGAGGATCGCCGACCATCTTGCCGGGAGGGCCGAGGAAGTCGCGCGTCTGATCACCCTCGAGAACGGATCTCCCCTCGGCTTCGCACGTCAGCAGGCCCTGGGCCCGGTCGGCATTCTGCAGGCGAGTGCCGAACTGGCCGCTCGATTCCCTTTTTCCGAAACCTGTAGAGGGCTTTCGACGACGAGTCTGCTCGTCCATGAACCGGTCGGCGTCGTTGCGGCGATCGTGCCATGGAACGGCCCGCTCTATCTCGCCGTTTCGAAGCTCGCCCCGGCGTTGTGTGCGGGTTGCACGGTCATTCTCAAGCCCGCGATCGAGACGCCTCTGGACGCCTATGTGCTGTCGGAGGCATGTGAAGCCGCAGGACTTCCCGACGGCGTCGTGAGCATCGTTCCGGGCGGACGGGACGCGGGACAGTATCTCGTAGAACATCCGGGAATCGACAAGGTCACGTTCACGGGAAGCGTCGAAGCCGGCCGAAAGATCATGGCGAGTTGTGCTCGGCGGATGACACGCCTCACCCTCGAACTCGGAGGGAAATCGGCCGCGATCGTTCTTTCCGATGTCGATGTCGAGGCGTTCATCGCTGGGGCGATCGCCGGCATGACCATGAACAGCGGTCAGGCCTGTGCCCTCCTGTCTCGGCTGATCGTTCCACGGAGTCGACAGGAGGAGATCGTGGCAGCATTGAGTGCTGCGGTCGGTCGGCTGAAGATGGGAGATCCCTTCCAGGAGGACACCGCGTTGGGTCCGTTGATTTCGTCGCGACAGCGCGATCGGGTCGAAGGGTACATCGATCTCGGTCGGAGAGAGGGCGCGACGATCGCAGCAGGGGGAGGGCGCCCGAGCGGACTTCCCAGGGGCTGGTACGTGGAACCCACCATCTTCGTCGATGTCGAAAATTCCATGCGCATCGCGCAAGAGGAGATCTTCGGCCCGGTCCTCTGCGTCATCCCGTACGACGACGAAGAAGAGGCGATCGAGATCGCCAACGACAGTCGATACGGATTGCACGGAGCCGTCTTCACCAGCGACCTGGATCGCGGTTTCGAGATAGGACGCCGCATTCGGACCGGATCGTTCACCGTGAACGGATTCGCGCTGGATCCGGCGATTCCCTTCGGCGGATTCAAGGAATCCGGAATCGGAAGGGAAGGGGGTGTCGAGGGATTCCGGGCCTATCTCGAAACGAAGGCCCTGACGGCTCCGCAAGGATACGAACCGGACGAGCGGTGGACAGGAGGTCATGCGTAGTCGCCCGGGGTGAATCGAGGCGAACCCGCAGGACCGGCTCGTCGAGACCGGAAACGCCGCTCCGGTTCCGTCTCCGACGGACGTGGATCAGCCGATGGTCCACTTCGGTTCCCGCTTTTCGACGAAGGCGAGGGGGCCCTCGATCGCGTCGGGATGGGTCCGATGGTGCTTGATCTGATTCCACCCATCGTGGAGAGCTTCGTCCAGGCCTTTGTCCAGACTCTCCCAGATCGCCTTCAGAGAGGTTCGAACCGTGGCCGGTGATCCCTGGGCTGCCATTTCAGCGAGCTCGACGGCCCGGTCGATGAGTCGCTTGTGGGCGACGACTTCGCTGACCATGTGGAGGCGAAGGGCCTCCTGGGCGTCGAGGCGTTCATTGCGTCCCAGGATGACCATCCTCAAGACGGCTCCGAGCGGCATGCGCCGCGCCAGGCCGATGGGCTCGAGAGCCGAGACCTGGCCGACGTTCACATGGGTGTCGACGAAGGAAGCCCTGTCGCTCGCGATCACGATGTCCGCGTCCGCGACGAAATGCAGACCTGCGCCTGCACAGACGCCATTCACCGCGGTGATCACCGGTTTCCAGACGCCGAGTTGGCGGGCCGTGAATGCCGGCAGTTCGTCGCTCTCCTGACCTTTCGCGGCCGAGTCCTGCAGACTGGACATTCGGGCACCGGAGCAGAAGCCTCTCCCCGCGCCGGTGACCACGATGGCGCGTATTTCCGGGTCGTCGTCGAGGTCTCGCCAGAGTTCCGCCAGCTTGGAGAACGTCCCTTGGTCGAGCGCGTTGAGGCTCTCCGGATCGTCGAGTGTCATGATGGCCACGTGGCCCCGTTTCTCGAGTCGCACGTGTCGTCCCATTGTGGATTCTCCTTTCGGTCGGTAGACGCTTCCCTCGACAAATCATGATACTGTATTTCCGGAATCCAGGTGAGCCTGGATGGGGCGGCGGGGAAGACCGAAGGGCTCGGTCCATCGCCGGTTCGCGAGAAGGAGGACGTCTCGGATGCTGTCTTTCGAGGATCGGGTTGTCGTCGTGACGGGAGCGGGTCGCGGCCTCGGGCGGGCCTATGCCCTCGAACTTGCTCGCCGCGGGGCCAGGGTCGTGGTCAATGACTTCGGCGGCGAGCCCGACGGCGAAGGGGCAGATCGGTCTGCTGCATCGGCTGTGGTGGCCGAGATCGAAGCCGAGGGAGGAGCGAGTGTCGCCAGTTTCGATAGCGTCGCGACACCGGAGGGGGGCGAGGCGATCATTCGTCGAGCGCTGGACTCGTGGGGAAGAGTCGATGCCGTGATCTCGAATGCAGGCATCCTTCGAGACAGTAGTTTCGGAAAACTCTCGGGAAGGGATCTCGACGCCGTATTGGACGTTCATCTGCGCGGCGCGTTCTTCGTCCTCCAGCCGGCTTTCCGGACGATGAAAGAGGCCGGTCGGGGTGGACGGATCGTGCTGACGACTTCGGCGTCCGGTCTGTTCGGGCAATTCGGGCAGACGAATTATGCCGCGGCCAAGATGGGTTTGGTCGGACTCATGAAGACGCTCGCGATCGAAGGCGCGAGGGCGGGGATCGTGGCCAACGCGATCGCACCCTTCGCCGCCACGAGACTGACGGGCGGAGCGGACGCCGGTCTGGATGAGGAACTGCTCGCGCCGGATCGCGTCGCACCTATTGCCCTGGCGTTGGCACACGAACGATGTTCCGCGAACGGAGAGATCTTCCTGTGTGGAGGGGGTTGGTTCACGCGCTGCTGGGTGTCGGTCGCCCGGGGCTGGGTCGCAGCGTCCGGATCGATCACCCCTGAATCCGTGCTCGATCACTTCGAGCAGATCCGCGATAGGACGGATGCCATGGAGCCGCGGGACGCGATGGAAGTCGGTCGACTCTTTCAAGACAGGTTGTCGCCGTGACGAGACTCCGGACGACCTCGCTTCCGGGCGAGAGCGAGGTGCCGGGCTGTCAGAGCGTGGAGATGTCGACGACGACGACCTGGGCGCCTCCGGCCGATCCGCCCACATCGATATGGGTCACCAGCAGTGCCGGTTCGCCGTTCAAGGCGGACGGGTAACAGAGGTTGAAATCCGCGGGCATCGAGACGATGTTCTCGCCATCGAGTTGAACGACATGATGGTTGCCGTTGGTCGGGAAGGCATGAATCTCTCCTGATAGGGGGTTCGACGCGAAAACGGTTCCGCGTCTGGAGACGGCGACCCCGTCGAGAATCCCGAGATCCCGATGGCGGGGCGGCGGGAGTGTCCCTCGATCG
>DRKE01000087.1 GCA_011051925.1 Deltaproteobacteria bacterium | reverse complement strand
CGGCCGGCCGCCATCCAGGGGAGCGCCTCGGGTGAATTGGAACGGAACGTATTGTATCGTAATGCCAGCGCTGTCGACTCCCCGTGTCGCCGATTCCCGGGATTCCCCGGGCCGCTCAGATGGGGGCCGAGAGGCGGAAGACGGACGTTCAGGCCATGGGGAGACGGAGATGGCGCAGACGGATCGGGCGATGGAACAGGCCGGCGAGCGGGCGCAGGATCGGGCGAAGGATCCGGCCAGGGATCGGGACCGCGCAAAGCACACGCGCAGCGGCGCGCCTGCGAGTACCGGCCGGCCACGCAGCGAGGAGGCGCATCAGGCCATCCTCGATGCGACCCTCGCCCTGCTCGTCGAGGTCGGCTTTTCCGCGCTGACCGTCGAAGGCATCGCCCAGCGGGCGGGTGTCGGAAAGGCCACGATCTATCGCCGCTGGGCGTCCAAGCTTCCGCTCGTGGTCGAGGCCTTCGGTCGATTGCCCGGCTTCCAGGAAGTCGATACGGGAAGCCTCGAGGTCGATCTCAAGGAGACCCTGAGGTCGTATCTGCAGGTCTTCCATGCGACGTCCCTCGGCGCGGTCTTTCCGAGCATCGCCGGCGAGCGGGCGCACAATCCCGAGTTGTCCAAGATGATCGAGCCCGTCGCGAGAAGTCGGAGGGAGCCCTTCGTGCGCATCTTCGAACGGGCGCGGGCGCGGGGCGAGATCGACGAGTCGGTCGACGTCAATCTCGCAGCCGATCTCGTCGTCGGACCGATCTCCGTGGCCCTCTTTTTTCGCGGTCGGGCCCCTTCGGCCCAGATGGCCGATCCGATCGTCGATCTCGCCCTGTCGGGGATCCTTGCGAGGAAATGAGCACGGGCTTCCGCGGACCCGCTCGGCGGCGTCGCGGGGGTCCCGTCACGGGATCGGAACATCGCGTCGCCGGAGGAAGCCCGATCGGGCGCGTCGGGGATCAATCCCCGGCCTTCCTCGCATGACGTGCCCGCAGTTCGTGTTTCAGGATCTTGCCCGTGGCATTCCTCGGGATCGAATCGACGCTTTCGAGCTGCTCGGGAATCTTCTGGACCATCACGCCGCGCTCGCGCAGGAAGCGCGCCATCTCGGCCATGTCGAGGGGATCGTCGACATCCGAACTGACGACGACGGCACAGCAGCGTTCGCCCGTCCGGGGATCCGGAAGACCGATGACGGCGACGTCGGCGACCTTCGGATGTTCGTGCAGAAGGTCCTCGATCTCCCTGGCCGGGATGTTCTCTCCCTTGCGGATGATGACGTCCTTCAGGCGGCCGGTGACGACGACGTAACCCGCTTCATCGAGGTATCCGAGATCGCCGGTCCTGAAACAGCCCGCTTCGTCGAAGGCATCGTGATCGAGGGCGGAATCGACATAGCCGCGGAAGAGCTGGGGCGCTCGGACGCGGAACTCGCCTTCCTCCCCCGGCCGCGCGAGGTGCCCGTCCGCACGGACGACCCGGAGGTCGACTTCGGCAGAAACCGGGCGGCCCTCGGTCTTCGCGAGCTTTTCATCGGGATCGTCCGGGCGGGCCATCGACAAGATCGGCGCCTCGGTCATGCCGTAGCCCGAAAGGATGCCCACGCCGCCCAGCTCGCGTTTCAGGTCCCGATGGAGCCGGGGCGGTTTGGGCGCGCCTCCACCGGGAAAGGCGCGGACTGCGGGAAAGAGGGGCGCCGGACGCCCGTCGGCTGTCGCCGTCGAAGCCTCGGAAGCCGGTCCCTTCGTTCCCACGGCGCGTCGGCGCTGGGCCTCGAGATAGGCTTCGTGGAAGACCGTGCCCGCAGCGGCGAGGGTGACACCATGGCGCCGAAGGGCCGGAATCGTACTGGCGTCCGCGAAGTTCTCGATCAGGATCTGCGCGCATCCCCAGGCGAGGCCCGCCTGGAGCCAGTTGATTCCGCCGATATGGGTGCAGGGAAAGACGAAGGCAACCCGGTCCGAGGCACGCAGGTCGAGTGCGCGTCCCATGCCCCGGGCAGCGGCCCAGAGAGACGCATCCGTGTGTTGGACGCCCTTGGGCGCGGACGTCGTGCCCGAAGTATAGAAGAGCCAGCGGATCGGAGGCTCTTCCGCGGTCGCTTCCCCGGGTGGTTCGGGCAGCGGGCCGGCCGTGTCTTCGGGCAGGTCCGTGTCGACGACGAGGGTCTCGAGACCCTCGCAGTCGGCGGCGATCTCGCGGGCCATTGCGGGGTAGTCGAAGCCGCGCCAGACGGCGGGGGTCACGAGGAGGTCGGGCTGGCATTGCGCCACGATGAACGCGACTTCGCGTCGACGGTAGATCGGCAGGATCGGATTCTGGCGGACCCCGAGCCGGGCGAGTGCCGCGATCAGCAACATCGATTCGAGGCGCGTCGGCAGCATCCAGGAGACGGTCCGTCCCGGACCGATTCCCTTCGCATGGAGACTTCGGGCCGTGGCGAGGGCGTGGTCCCGGAATTCGTCGAAGCGGATCTCGCGATCCCGGGCGTCGACGGCCATGAGGGCCGAGGGCGTCGCCCGCGCGCGGGCCTCGACGAGGGACCAGAGGGTGGCGCTTTCGAGCATGGGATCCATTCTGGCGCGACCCGCATTGGCGCGACCCGCCGGGGCCGGTCTCCGCATCCCGGCGCGGGCTTGCATACGGGCCGTATCGTATCGTAATGTCCGGGTCGGCTCCAGCACGGGTCGCCGCTTCGCTTGGCCCCACCCAGCCGGGAGATCAATCGATGGACGCACGCTTCACGGAAGAAGACGAAGCCTTTCGGCGCGAAGTCGCAGCATGGCTGGCGGAGAATCTTCGCGGCGAGTTCGAATGCGTGAAGGGGCGCGGCGGACCCGGCGACGAGCATGCGCTCTTCGAGGAGCGCCACGCCTGGGAAAAGCGCATGGGCGAGGCCGGCTGGATCGGCGTGGGCTGGCCTGCGAGCGTGGGCGGTCGGGGCTGCACACTCACCCAGCAGATGATCTTCCACGAGGAGTACGCCCGGGCGGGTGGACCGGGCCGGGTCGGTCATATCGGCGAGGGTCTGCTCGGCCCGACCCTGATCCATTTCGGGAGCGAGGACCAGAAGCGGCGCTTCCTGCCCGGCATCCTGTCGGGCGAAGAGATCTGGTGTCAGGGCTATTCCGAGCCGAATGCCGGTTCCGATCTGGCGAACGTGCAGACGCGGGCGGAACTGGCGGGGGACCATTGGCTCGTGAACGGGCAGAAGGTCTGGACCTCGGGTGCCGAGTGGTCGGATTGGTGCTTCGTTCTCTGCCGCACGGATCCCGATGCGAAACCGAAACACCGGGGGCTCTCCTATCTGCTCGTTCCGATGGATCAACCGGGCATCGACATCCGTCCGATCGTCCAGATGACGGGCGACTCGGAGTTCAGCGAGGTCTTCTTCAGCGATGCGCGAACCGGGAAGGACAACGTCGTGGGTGAGGTCGGGGGCGGGTGGGCCGTCGCGATGGGAACCCTCGCCTTCGAACGCGGCGCCTCGACGCTGGGGCAGCAGATGCTCTTCCAGAACGAACTCGACGAGATCGTCCGGATCGCGAAGCGCAACGGGCGGAGTCGGGATCCGTTGATCCGCCAACGGCTCGCACAGGCCTGGATGGGGCTTCGGATCCAGCGCTATCACGCATTGCGTACGCTCGTGGGGGTGGACGAGGGGGCGGCGCCTCCCCCCGCGGCGAGCATTTCGAAGCTCTTCTGGGCGACCTGGCATCGTGATCTCGGCAAGCTCGCGATGGACGTGATGGGGCCGGAAGCGGAGATCGCCGAAGGCGATCCCTACGAATTGAACGGTCTTCAGCGCATGTTCCTGTTCACCCGTTCCGATACGATCTACGCCGGATCCAACGAGATCCAGCGCAACATCATCTCCGAGCGCGTGCTCGGCATGCCCCGCGAGCCGCGCTAGTCGGCGGCTCTCGCGAATCACGGGAGCGGATCCCGAGGAAAGAGACGTCCCCCATGTCCGGAAGACCATCCCGGTTGGCACCGCCGCCCTACGTCCCGCCCCATGACCTCCTGCGGGACAAGACGGTCCTGATGACGGCGGCCGCCGGGGCCGGGATCGGCTTCGCGACGGCGCAGCGATGCGCGGAGGAGGGGGCCCGGCTCTTCATCAGCGACATCCACGAGCGCCGCACGCGGGAAGCGGCGGAGAAGCTCGAGGAGATCTCGGGCCGATCCGTGGGCTCTCGTCTCTGCAACGTCCGGGAGGATGGCGAGGTTCGCGCGCTCGTGGAGGCGGCGATCGAGGAGATGGGCCACATCGACGTCGTGATCAACAACGCCGGACTCGGCGGGGAGGTCCCGGTCGTCGAGATGACCGATGAGCAATGGACTTCCGTCCTCGATATCACCCTGAACAGCGTCTTCCGGATGACGCGGGCCGTCCTGCCCCACATGATCGGACGGGAGGGCGGCGTGATCGTCAACAACGCGTCGGTTCTCGGTTGGCGGGCCCAGAAGGGCCAGGCGCACTACGCGGCCGCCAAGGCGGGGGTGATGGCGTTGACGCGCTGCTCCGCGCTGGAAGCCGCCGAGCACGGAATCCGGATCAACGCGGTTTCCCCGAGCATCGCGATCCATCCCTTCCTGAAGAAGACGACGCCCCAGGCGCTTCTCGACGAACTCGAGGCGAAGGAGGCCTTCGGGCGGGGGGCCGAGCCCTGGGAGGTCGCCAACGTGATCGTCTTCCTGGCGAGTGACTATGCCTCGTACATGACGGGCGAGGTCGTTCCGGTTTCGAGCCAGCGCGCCTGATCATCCATTCCCGGGGTCCTGTGCCCCTGCGACGGCGGGCTATGCTGCGCGGTCGGAGGAGGGACCATGTCGATCGTCGAAGAGGTGAACACGCAGATGAAGGCCGCGATGAAGGCCCGGGACAGCGTCCGTCTGGCCGTCCTGCGCTCCATGCGAACCGCGTTCCTGAACGAGATGAAGAAGGACGGGTCGGATTCGATTCCCGACGAGGTCTGCGAGACCCTCCTGCGCCGGCTCGAGAAGCAGCGCAAGGAAAGCATCGAGGCCTTCGTGAAGGGCGGTCGCGAGGAGATGGCCGAGGTCGAGCGCGCCGAGCTCGCCGTCCTCCAGGAATTCCTGCCCAGTCTGGCCGACGAAGCCCAGACCCGCGGCTGGGTCGAGGCGGCGATCGCCGAGACCGGCGCGACCGGGCCGAAGGAGATGGGCAAGGTGATGGGGGCCCTGATGAAGGCCCACAAGGGGGAGATCGACGGGAACCTGGCTCGTCGGATCGTCCAGGAAAGGCTCGCCGGTTGACGCAGGAGCCGAACGCAGGAGAACCCCATCGAGGCCACGGAACGTGGCCGCCGGGTGGGATCGCGGAAGCGCTCCGCCGGAAGGAGAGGCATGGCCTGGGATTTCGAGACTGAGCCCGAATTCCAACGAGAACTCGACTGGATGGACGACTTCGTTCGAGAGGAGGTCGAACCTCTCGATCTGCTTTTCGAGCATCCCTACGACAAGCGCGACAGACGAGCGATGGACGTGGTCCGGCCGCTCCAGCAGCAGGTCCGTGAACGGGGGCTCTGGGCGTGTCATCTGGGGCCGGAACTCGGCGGTCTCGGCTATGGGCAGGTGAAGCTCGGCTTGATGAACGAGATCCTGGGACGTTCCTTCTGGGCGCCCACGATCTTCGGCTGCCAGGCTCCGGACTCCGGCAATGCCGAGATCCTCGCGCACTACGGGAGCGAGGAACAGAAGAAGAGATATCTCCAGCCTCTCCTCGATGGAGAGATCTCCTCATGTTATTCGATGACCGAGCCCCATGCGGGCGCGGACCCGACGCTCTTCACGACACGCGCCGTCCGGGATGGGGACGACTGGGTCATCAATGGCGAAAAGTGGTTCTCGTCGAACGCGCGCTGGGCATCGTTCCTGATCGTGATGGCGGTGACGGATCCCGATGTCAGTCCCTACGAGGGAATGAGCATGTTGATCGTGCCCGCGGACACGCCCGGTGTCGAGATCCTGCGCAATGTCGGGATCGGGAACGAACCCGAAGGAGAGGGCGGCCACGCCCACATCCGATACGAGAACGTCCGCGTCTCCAACGACCATATGCTGGGCAAGCCGGGTTCGGCCTTCGTGATCGCGCAGACGCGACTTGGAGGCGGGCGGATCCACCATGCCATGCGCACGGTCGGCCAGCTGAAACGGTGTTTCGACATGATGTGCGAGCGTGCGCTCTCGAGGGAAACGCGAGACGGGCGACTCGCGGACTATCAGCTCGTCCAGGACAAGATCGCGGACAGCTACATCGAGATCGAGCAGTTCCGGCTGCTCGTCCTCCGAACGGCCTGGCTGATCGATCGACACAACGACTATCGAAAGACGCGCAAGGACATCGCCGCGATCAAGGTGGCCATGCCGAAGGTCTACCATGACGTCGTGCAGCGTGCGATGCAGATCCATGGTGCGCTGGGCATCTCGAACGAGATGCCTTTTTCCTCGATGATGGTCGGCGCCCAGGTGATGGCGATCGCGGACGGGCCGACCGAGGTCCACAAGGTGACGATCGCGAAGCAGGTCCTGCGCGACCATCGCGCCCATCCCGGGCTCTTCCCGTCGGCCCATCTTCCCACCCGCCGAGCCGCCGCACGTGAGCGCTACGCGTCGCTTCTCGAACGGGACGTCGGCAACCTGTAACCCGGATTGCGGGTGGCGCGCATGGCGGGGTCCGGGACCCACGCGAAACGGGTCGGCCGGATCGAGGATCGTCGTCTCGCCGCTGGCTACAGCCTCTTCCAGTTCGGGGGGCGCTTCTCGACGAAGGCCTTCATGGCTTCCTCCATGTTGCCGGTGAAACAGCCGAGGACCTGGGTGCGGTTCTCGATCTCCATTGCGTGGCGCAAGCTCGGTGCGTCGAGGTTCGTCCAGAGACCCTTCTTGGTCATCCAGACCCCGTATTCGTTGTTGTTCCGGATCAGGCGCGCGGTCTCGAGTGCACGATCCTGAAGGGCTTCGGGGGCGACCAGATCCTGGAGAAGGCCCAGACGGCGGGCCTCTTCCGCGTCGAAGATCCTCCCGGTCAACATGAGTTCGGCCGCGTCCCCGGGATGGATCAGGCGCGGCAGGAAGTAGCTCGTCCCGACGTCACAGGAAGACAGGCCCGCCTTGATGAAGGCCGAGCCGAACGAGGCCTCGGTCGACGCGAAACGGATATCCGAGGCGAGGGCGAGGGCGAGTCCGCCACCGACCGCAACGCCGTTGACGGCGGCGATCACGGGCTGGGGGAGTTCATGGATCTTCAACATGACTTCGGCCAGGGACTCCTGGTATCGATACACGAAACCGAGCGGGCTCATGCCTTCGGTGCCGGGAATCGCTCCGGGGCCATCCCGTTGGCCGAGGTCGGCACCGGAGCAGAAGCCGCGACCCGCCCCGGTCAGGATCACGACGCGCGTTTCCCGATCGACGGCCAGACGGTCGAGGGTGGCATGGAGGTCCGCGAGGAGTCCACTCGAGATCGCATTCAGGCGCTCGGGCCGCTCGAGGGTGACGCGGAGGATGCCTTCTTCGAGGGGGTCGGTTCGGACGGTCGTCATATCGGTTTCCTTCTCGAGAGGGACGCGAAGATCGAAGTCCCGCCGCATGGCCGCGACGCGCTCCGGGCTCGGGGACGTCGGGAATGCGGTACTATAGCTGCGCATTGGCCTCCGCTGGACGCCTGCTCCACGGGAGCCTTTGGACGAATGAAGACGCCCGCAAGCCTCGAACCGCTGATCGAGCATGGCATCATCCAGGAAGTCGTCCGGCCGCTCATGAGCGGCAAGGAGGCCCAGGTCTTCGTGGTCCGTGCGGGGGGGACCGAATGCGTCGCGAAGGTCTACAAGGCGGCGCACGAGCGGACGTTCCGACACCGTGCCGAATACACGGAAGGTCGGCGGAGCCGCAATACCCGGGACCAGCGCGCCGTCCTGAAGCGCAGTCGACATGGCCGCAAGCGGGACGAGGCGGCCTGGCGGAGTGCCGAGGTCGATACGATCCATCGACTCCGGGAAGCCGGTGTCCGGGTTCCCGAGCCGATCAACTTCGTCGAGGGCGTCCTCGTGATGGAGCTCGTTCGCGATGCCGGGGGCGAACCCGCGCCACGTCTCGGGGATCTCGTCTTCGAAGCGGACGAGGCATTCGGCATCTATCGGACGCTGATTCGAGAAGTCGTCCGCATGCTCTGCGCTGGTGTGATCCACGGAGATCTTTCGGAGTTCAACGTCCTGATGGCCCACGAGGGGCCCGTCGTGATCGACTTTCCCCAGTCGGTCGATCCCGCGCGGAACCTCAACGCGCGGAAGCTCTTGTTGCGGGACGTCGAGAACCTTCATCGCTTCCTGCGACGCTTCGCTCCGGAGCGGCCGATCAGGCCGCTGGGCGAGGAGATCTGGGCCCTCTACGAGAAGAACCGGTTGAGGCCGGATACGGAACTCCGCGGCAACCATCGAGCGCCCCGTGGTCGGGCGGACACGCGCTCGGTGATGGCCGTGATCGAAGACGTGAACCGTGATGAACGGGCGCGGCGCGAGGCGCATGGGCGAGACGTGCCGGCCGCTCTCGTGGTGCCGGGACGAACCGTCGTCGACTTCACCCGTGACGGGCGATCGCGATCCGGCGCGGGGAAACTCGATGACAAGGGGCGCAGGCGACCGGCTCGAAAATGCCGCCGGCCGGCCTCTTCGAATCGGCCCGGTCGGTCGGATGGAGCGAAGGCCACCGGCCCTTCGAAGGAGGCACGGGATCCAGCGGGTCCGGGAAAGCGGGCAGAGGAGCCAGCGAAGCGTCGGCGCGCGCGACGGAGACGGAAGCCACGATCGCGTCCGGGCAACCCGGATTGATCGAAGCGCCGATCAGTCCCTTTCTCCGCGGGGCGATCCGAGTGGACCGACGGATTCGGTCGAGTCCTCGCCGATGCGGATCCTCCGCTCGCGGTAGAGCGCGCCGATGGCGCGCTTGAAGGCCTTCTTGCTCAGACCGAGGGTTCGTCGGATCGCTTCCGGTGGGCTTGCGTCCGACAGCCCGAGGCGGCCACCCGATCGGGCGAGCGCCTCGAGAACCACGTCGCGGGCATTCTCGACGGCGGCTCGACCGGTCGGTGTCAGGGTCAGATCGACCTTGCCGTCCTTCCTGATCCGCTGGACATAACCCGTCTCGAAGGCCCCGACGGCCGGTGCCTCCCGGCCCGGTTCGAAGTAGAGAAGCCCTCCGAAACGGCCATCGACGATGGCCTTGGTGCCGAGATCCGTTTCCTCGTAGAGCAGGAGTTCGACCGCTTGTCCCTCGCGAAGGTCGGCCGGAGGATCCTCGAGGAATCGCTCGAGCTTCGCAGTCGCGATCGGTCGTCCTGAAACCTCGTCGAGAAGGACCCGGACGACGACCGATTCTCCCGGTCGGACCCGTTCCCGCTGGAGCGGAAAGGGAAGCAGGAGATCCTTCGCGAGACCCCAATCGAGGAAGGCGCCGTGGGCGCCGACGGAAACCACGACCAGGCGGGCGAATTCGCCGACCTGGGCGATCGGCCGCTCGGTCGTTGCGATGGGCCGATCTTCGGAATCCCCATGGACGAAGACCTCGAGCCAGTCCCCGATCGCGGCATTGGCCGGGACATTCCGCGTGGGCAGGAGGACCTCGGACTCCGGGTGTCCGAGGATGAGACCCATGGGCACGGAGCGCAGGACCTGGAGCCTCTGTACGCGGCCGATCCCGGGCCTGGCGGTCTCGTCCCTCATGTCCATCCGATCGGGCGCGTCGGTGGGCTCATCGGCTCAGGCCGGGTAGAAGCGGCTGATCGTCTCGATCACGCATGCCGGGCGATCGTTCCCCTCGATCTCGATCGTGATCGTGACCTTGGCCTGGATGCCGCCGTCGCGGGTCTCCTCGGCGCTCGTGATCGCGCCCCGGGCGCGGACCCTCGAGCCGACGGGAACCGGTGCCGGAAAGCGGATCTTGTCACAGCCATAGTTGACCCCCATCGACGTGCCCTGCACGTCGAGGAGCTGGGGAAGAAAGTAGTTGGCCAGTGACGCGGTCAGGTAGCCATGCGCGATCGGTCTTCCGAAAGGGCCCTTCGCCGCCTTCTCGGGGTCGACATGGATCCATTGATGATCCCCCGTCGCATCGGCGAAGAGGTCGATCCGTTCCTGATCGATCTCGAGCCAGTCCGTTTCCCCGAGATCCTCTCCGATGGCGTTCAGGAGTTCCCCGGGTGAGTCGAATGTGCGCATGTCTACTCCTCGAGTCCGATCGCCAACCGGGCGATCCGTTCGCGATGGTTGTCCGGAGTACCGAGCCACGACTCGCTTGCCCGTGCCCGCTTGAAATGCAGATGGGGATCGTATTCCCAGGTGAAGCCGACCCCGCCGTGGATCTGGATCGCGTCGGCAGCACAACGGAAATACGCCTCGGAGCACCAGGCCTTGGCGAGGGAGGCGTTGATCGCGAGGTCGTCGCTACCGTCATCGGCGATGCAGGCGGCATAGTAGAGGGCGGATCGCGCCGTCTCCACGGCGACGAACATGTCCGCACATTTGTGCTTGATCGCCTGGAACGATCCGATCGGTCGTCCGAATTGTTCCCGCTCTCCGGCATAGGTGACGGCCAGATCGAGGCAGCGCTGCGCGCCCCCGACCTGCTCGGCGGCGAGTGCGATGGCCGCGAGATCGAGACTGCGGCGCAGGCCGGGCCAGGCGCCTTTGAATTCGCCGACGAGGGCCTCCCGGCCGACCCGGACGTCGGACAATCCGATTCGAGCCAGACGTCGGGTGAGGTCCATCGTAGGCAGCCGCTCGCGTGTCATCCCCGCCGTTCCCGAGGGCACGGCGAAGACAGAGAGGCCGTCTTCGACCGTCGATCGGGGCGTGCGCGCCACCACGAGGACCAGGTCCGAGGTGTGTCCGTCGACGACCCAGGCCTTCGTGCCCGAGAGAAGGAAGTCGTCACCGTCCTGCGTCGCCGTCGTCTCGATGCCCGAGGCATCCCAGCGTCCGTTCTCCTCCGCGAAGGCGAGGGTGGCCGTCTGGTCGCCTGCGGCGAGCGTCGGAAGCCATTCGCGCTTCTGCGCATCGGTGCCGACCTCGAGGATCGTGTTCGCGGCGAGAGCGACGGTCGAGAAGAAGGGGGCGCAGAGCAGCGCCTCTCCCGTGGCTTCGAGCAGGACCACGAGATCGACGTGTCCGAGTCCGAGCCCGCCGAATTCCTCCGGGACATGGATCGATGGCCAGCCGAGCTCGCTCGCGATCTTCTCCCAGACCTTCGGGTCGTAGCCGCGCGTTGTCTGCATGGCCGCGCGAAGCGCCTCGGGCCCGCATTGCTCCGAAAGGAAGGCCCGGGCCATCTCCCGGAGCTCTTCCTGCTCTTCACTGAATCGGAAATCCATTCTCTGACTGCTTTCTCCCCTCTGGTCAGGTCCCGTAGACCTTCTGGGGTGCGGGGGCCTTGGCGATCAACTCCGCGACCTTGGCGCCGATCTCGTCCGGGGCCCAGCGGGCGCGCTTGTCGTAGGTCGGCCCGTCGCGCCAGCCGTCCGATACGCCGATCAGGCCCCCCTTCACCTCGAACACACGACCCGATACTTCGCGTGATTCCGGGCTGCCCAGCCAGACGACCAGGGGCGACACGTTGGCCGGATCGTTCTCGTCGAAGCTGCCGTCCTCGGGCTTTGCCATGTCCGCGAAGATCGCCTCGGTCATCCGGGTGCGCGCGGCAGGCGCGATCGCGTTGGCCGTCACGCCATAGCGGCCGAGTTCGGCGGCCTGGACCAGCGTGAGGGTGGCGATACCCGCTTTTGCCGCCGAATAGGTCGCCTGCCCGACGCTGCCCTGCAGTCCGGCGCCGGAACTCGTGTTGATGATGCGCGCGTCCACGGCTTCCCCGGCCTTGGACTGTTTCCTCCAGTATTCCGCGGCATGGCGGGACACGCAGAAATGTCCCTTGAGGTGGACGTCGATGACGGCGTCCCATTCTTCTTCCGAGGTGGAGACGAACATGCGGTCACGCAGGAATCCGGCGTTGTTCACGACGACATCGAGGCGCCCGAAGACGTCGAGGGCCTGCTCGACCATCCGCTTTCCCGCGGCGAAGTCCGACACGCTGTCGGTATTGGCGATCGCTTCGCCACCCGCCGAACGGATCTCCTCCGCGACACTCTCGGCCGGGCCAGCCGACCCGCCCTCGCCATGGTTCGAGACACCGAGGTCGTTGACGAGGACCTTGGCACCCTCCGCGGCGAAGGCGAGGGCGTGCTCCCGGCCGAGGCCGCCTCCCGCGCCGGTGACGATGACGACACGTCCTTCACAGATTCCGCTCATGACATGCTCCCTTCGTTCGAGGCCCGCCCGGGCTCGGTACGATTCCCTCTGTCTCGAGGCTCTCTTTCCCGCCGGAGGCCTTCCTTTGTCTGCCTCCGGGTTTGCTTCGCCTCCCGATCGGTCAGAGCCGCTCGAGAATCGTGACGTTCGCCTGGCCGCCCCCCTCGCACATGGTCTGGAGCCCGTAACGCGTCCCCGTCCGCTCCATTTCATTGAGAAGGGTGGTCATGAGTCGCGCGCCCGTCGCTCCGATCGGATGGCCCAGGGCCATGGCGCCGCCATTGACGTTCACCCTG
>DRKE01000086.1 GCA_011051925.1 Deltaproteobacteria bacterium | reverse complement strand
GGCGAGAGACGCGTGTTGATCGAAACCAGCGGAGCCACGAGCAGGGGCGCCGCGAAATGCGCGGCCAGATGGACGGGGGTGTTGGGGAGCAACACGGCGACGCGATCCCCGGCACGAACGCCGCAGCGTTCGAGCGCGCCGGCGAGGCGCCCGACTTCTTCGCCGAAACGCCGCCAGCTCCAGCGCTCCCTCCCATGGACGATCGCCTCCCGGTCGGGAAAGACCCGAAGGGTCCGCTGGAGAAGCGCGGTCGGGGTGAGCGGGTCGTGCCAGACCCTTCGATGGGGATCCTCGCGGACTCGAGCACTCACGTTTCGATTCTCCTTCCGGCGCTGTGGCCGTGTCATGGCCCGGGCGCCCTCCGGATCGGGCGGTTCCGACGCCCGATTCCGGTGCGGCCGACGGATCGCCCGATCGTATCGCAATCGGGCGTGGCGCCCGAAACGCGCCGACGGACGTCGCGACGACCGCGTGATACCGTCTCCTGCATGATGGAACCGATCTCCCACCGGATCCAGGGCGCCGATGGCGTCGGGCTCCACGTACTCGAATGGAGCCGGGAAGGGGTACCCCTCGTCCTGCTCCACGGCGTCGGCAATGAAGCCCACCTCTGGGACGACTTCGTTCCGAGCGTGGCGCCCCACTACCGCGTGATCGCCCTGGATCAGCGTGGCCATGGGGATTCCGACTGGGATCCCGAAGGCCGCTACGACGCGGAATCGATGACGGCGGATCTCGAAGCCGTCCTCGATGCGCTGGGAATCGATCGCCTCGTGCTCGTCGGCTTCTCGATGGGCGGGCGGGTCGCGATGTGCTTCGCGGGGCGGCATCCCGAGCGGCTGGCCGGACTCGTGATCGTCGACATCGGACCCGAGATCGACGCACGCGGCGTCCTCCGGATCTCGAACGAGATGTCGGAAAACCGAAAGCCCGTCTTCACCAGCGTGGACGAGTACGCCGCGATGCTTTCGCTCAACTACCCCGCCGGCCAGCCCCGGGCGATCCGGCGGATGGCGCAATTCGGACTTCGCGAACGCCCGGATGGTCTTTTCGAACTCAAGATGGATCCGAAGCTGCGGAGCGAGCGACCGACCGACGCGGCCTCGAAGGCGAAGGAAGAGGCCTTCATCCAGCAGCAATGGGACGCGCTCGCCGGACTCTCCTGCCCGACCCTCGTCGTCCGCGGGGCGGCCTCGGACATCCTTTCGCCCGACGTTGCCGACCGGATGGTCGACGACGTCCTCGCCAACGGACAGCTCGCGGTCGTTCCCCAGGCCGCCCACTCCGTCATGACCGACAACCCCGCGGGATTCGAAGAAGCCGTCTGCCGATTCGTGCTGGGTTGACGAGCTGCCGGTTCCCAGCCGGCTCGGACGAACCCGGCTGGCGCCGCGTCACGTCGTAGGGTCAGAGGCCGTCGGGTCAGAGAAAGGTCCGCCAACGGTCGTAGCGCGCGTCGGCGCCGGTCACGATGTCGAAGAAGGCAGCCTGGAGTTCCTCCGTCACGGGTCCGCGCTCGCCCGCGCCGATCGTCCGATGGTCGATCTCGCGGATGGGCGTCACCTCGGCTGCCGTCCCGGTCAGGAAGACCTCGTCCGCGATGTAGAGATCGTCCCGGGTGAGTTGCGCCTCCTCGACGACGTAGCCTCGATCGCGCGCCACCTCGATCATCGATTCGCGGGTGATCCCGTCGAGCACGCTGTAGAGGGGTGGCGTCCGGACCTTCCCGTCGCGGACGACGAAGATGTTCTCGCCCGTGCACTCCGAGACCAGCCCCTGGGTATCGAGCATGATCGCCTCGTCGAAGCCGTCGAGCAGCGCCTCCCGCTTCGCGAGAATCGAGTTCACGTAGTCGCCGCAGGTCTTGCCGTTGGTCATCTTCGCGTTCACGTGATGCCGGGCGAAGGTCGATATCTTCGCGCGGATTCCCCGGCTGATGCCCTCGTCGCCCAGATACTTCCCCCACTCCCAGGCGATCACCGCCACGCGAATGGCATTGTCTCCGGGATGCAGCCCCATCGCCCCATCCCCGATGAAGACGAGGGGGCGGATATACCCCTCGGAAAGGTGGTTTCGCCGGAGTGATTCCAGGGTCGCTTCCTCGATCTCCTCGGGGCTGAACGGAATCTCGATCAGGTTGATCCTCGCCGAATCGAAGAGCCGACGGATGTGCTTCGAAAGACGGAAGACGGCTGAACGGCCGTCGGTTCCCGCATAACACCGGATGCCCTCGAAGACCCCGAGCCCGTAATGCAACGTATGGGTCAGGATGTGGATGTTCGCGTCCGACCATTTGACGAATTTTCCGTCGAGCCAGATCTCCTCGCCCGTCACGCCTTTCGCAGCATTCTTTGCCATCGCCTTCGGAATCCTCTCATCGGGTGGACGCGCCGCGGCGCCCATGGGATCCGCCGGTTTCCGTTGGCCACCGAACGGAGCGATGGTCGACGGTCAGCGCCGGAAGATTCGCTTGAGCACGCCCTTGTTCTTGTCGCGACGCATGGACATGATCCGAAGCTCGCGCATCGCCTCGACACACTGGGGCCGGATCTCGACGGCGCGCGAGAACATCTTCTTCGCGGCACCGACGCGTCCCATGGCCTTGTAGAGCCGACCCAACAAGAGGTAGGGCTTCTCCCGATCCTTCGCCAATTTGAGGCCTTCCCGGCAATGCTCGAGCGCCTCCCCGAGCATGACCTCGTTGTCGGGATGGCAGAGGTAGAGGCACCAGCCGTAATGCGACCGATACTCCCCCTCGCTGGGAAAATGCTCCATGGCGCGACCGAAGCAGAGCAGCGCTCCCTCGTAGTCGCGTTGCGCCACGAGCTTCTCCCCTCGCTGGAATTCGGTCTCCGCCTGCAGGGCACGCCGTCCTTCGTCCTCGATCGCGGCGGCGCGACGTCCCCGACTGCGCTCCGCTGCCCAGGTCTTGCGTCCTTCCGCCGTGGCGATCGCGGCATGGGCCCGGGAGACCCGATCGAAGACCCGCGAGGCGAGTTCCCGCACGGAGCTGCTCGCGCCATGGAAGCGATCCGGATGGGCCTGTTTGGCGAGACGCGCGTAGGCCTCGCGGATCTCGTCGTCGCTCGCGGTCGAGGGGACCCCCAGAACGCCATAGGGGTCCTCGTCCTCCATGGCGCTGGCCAGTTTCGCGAGCTCGGAACGCAACGCCTCGTCGGGTTTTCCGTCGAAGGACGGGGCTTTCGTCCCACCTTCCGCGGCACGCGCTGCCGCCTGGGTTCCCCGCCAATCCCCCGGACTCGCCTCGATCCCGAGAACCTCGATCGAGATCAGGCCGAAAACGAGCCTGCGGATCTCTTCGGGTTCCTCGAGCAGCGCGCCGAGGGTGACCGAGCCGTCGAGGCCGCGCAGCCAGGACGATTCGCTCGCGCTGAGGCCCACGTCGGAGAGCCGCTCCTGCTGATCCGCACAGGGCACGAGGAACGCATCGAGATGGGCCGCGAAATAGCGATCGATCAGCTTCAGGCTCGCATGCCGACGAACGCCTTCGACGATCAACATCGAAGGATGTCCCGCGACCCCGACGCTCGATCCCCGTTGGATCCGGGTGCCGGGGCGGAACTCGAAGCGACCATCCCGCCATGAGAAGATCTCGAGGAGTTTCTCGAGTGCATGGTCTTCGAGGGCCTCGATGACGCCTTCTTCGTCGAGGGCCTCCATCGCGACGAGGATCTCGCCCTGCAGCCCCTCGCCCGCGCGCATGCGTTCGACCGACTCGTCGAGCTGGAGCTGCGTACAACGCCCTTTCTCGATCAGGTAGTTCCCGAAGCATTCGGAGACGAGATTCGATTTGACGGAAACGGGCCAGCCCTCCCGGAACTCGACGGCCTTCTTCTTGCGCCCATGACTCAAGAGCAGGACGCCGGTCGACGCGTCGACATGAAGCGCGCGGAGCAGCTCCGGCACGGGGACCTCCCTCAGGCATCCCCTTCCAGGAATCGATCCGCCGATCGAGATCTCCCGGCCCTCCGTCTTCAGATGGGCCGCGACATTGGCCACCAACCGATCGAGTCTCATCGGCGAGGACTCGACACCCACGGCGCCGAGCTTTCTCGCCCGCCGGACGACGTCGTCGGTGACGTCCCCTTCGGCAACGAGCAGTACGGGAAGCGATTTCGTTTCGGGCCGCATCCGCATCTCGGCCAGGATCTCGAATCCATCCTGCCGCGGCAGGTAGACGTCGAGCAGCACGAAGCTCGGGTTCTGGCGAGCGAGGATGTCGAGTGCGCTGCGACCATCCCGGGCACAGAGAACCTCGTAGCCCTCGGCCTCGAGGGCTTCGGAATAGAGTCTTCCGATCTCGCGGTCTTCTTGTACGCAGAGGAGTGTGGCGGACATCGAGGGGTCTCCCGAGATCCGTATCGGCCTGTCGGGAAAAAGGCTGAGTCCGCCGAGCGGCAACGCGACGAGCTGCGCGAAGGCTGCCGACGAATCGCGGGAACCCGGCTCACACCCTCGTGGCCCCGTCCCGGGCGACGGGCGGATTCAGCTCCGGATCCGAGCGATCAGGGTCTTCCGGACCTGGGCCGGAACGGCCTTCCCCCGGCTGGCCTGCATGACCTTTCCCATCAGGAAGTTGAGCGGCTTGTCATCGCCCTCGCGGATCTGCTGCACGACATCCGGATGCGCCTCGACGACCTGGTCGACGAGCCCGTCGATCGCGCCGGCGTCCGAGACGGCCTCGAGCCCCCGCTCCCGCATCAACACTTCCGGATCTCCACCGTCGGAGACCAGATCGGGAAAGAGCTCGGCCGCGCTGCGCGCCGTCAACCGACCGTCCTCCACGAGACGGATCAGGCTGGCGAGGATCGCCGGTGTGAGCGACGTCTCTTCGAGCTCGACATCGCGCTCCCGCAATTCGCGCAACAGATCCCGGGTCAGCCAGTTCGCCGCCGCCTTGGGCGAACCGCATGCCTTCGCGGTCTCCTCGAAGAAGGCCGCCAGCTCGCGATTCGCGGTCAGGACACCCGCATCGTAGTCGGAGAGGCCGTATTCCGATCCGAAACGCGATCGCTTCTCATCCGGCAGCTCCGGCAGGCTGGCGCGTACGGCTTCGATCCGGTCGGCTTCGATCCGGAGCGGGATCAGGTCCGGATCGGGGAAATAGCGATAGTCGTCGGAATTCTCCTTCAGCCGCTGGACACTCGTCCGCCGCCGCACCGGATCGAAACCCATCGTCGCCTGGACGACCGTTCCGCCGTCCTCGATCAGCTCGATCTGGCGCCGCGCCTCCGCTTCGATCGCTTCCTCGACGTGGACGAAGGAGTTCAGGTTCTTGATCTCGGTCCGCGTCCCCAATTCCCGACTGCCGCGGGGCCGGACCGAAACGTTCGCGTCGCAGCGGAACTGGCCCTTTTCCATGTCCGCGTCCGAGACGCCGATATACCGCAGGATCGATCGCAGCGCGCGCAGATACGCGCTCGCCTCGGCGGCCGTCCGCATGTCGGGTTCCGAGACGATCTCGAGAAGCGGAACCCCCGCGCGATTGAGATCGATGCAGGAATCCTCGCGGCCGGCGATCGCGACGTCGTGGATCGACTTGCCCGCATCCTCCTCGATATGGGCCCGGGTGATGCCGATCCGCCGCCGCCCGCCGCCACCCGCTGCAGCCTTCTTCTTCGCCTGGCCCCGGACCTCGGGCTCGATCTCGAGCCAGCCGTCCGAAACGATCGGGTCCTCGAACTGCGAGATCTGATAGCCCTTGGGCAGATCGGGATAGAAGTAGTTCTTGCGCGCGAAGACCGAGACGGGGTTGACCGTCCCGTGGATCGCGAGTCCGAGACGGATCGCGAGTTCGACGACCCGCTCGTTCAGGACGGGCAGGACGCCCGGGAGCGCGAGATCGATCGGATGGACCGCATGATTCGGCTCCGCCCCGTAGACGACCGGCGCCGGACTGAAGAGCTTCGATTCGGTCTTGAGATGCGTATGCACCTCGAGCCCGATCACCCATTCCCACGAGAGGTCCGTGTGATCCTGCATCAATCCGTTCCCGGGGATCCGGGCGGACCCGGTGGCGACTGGCGATGATGGTCCGTCCGGCGTTCGAAGGCGTCTCCGATCCGCAGGATCGTCGCTTCGTCCAGGGGCTTCCCGAGCAGTTGCAGCCCGACGGGCATTCCGTCGACGAAGCCGCAGGGGACGGAGAGCGCGGGAAGACCCGCCAGATTGGCGGAGACCGTGTACACGTCCGAGAGATACATCGACAGCGGATCCCCGGCCTTCGCACCGAGCGCGAAGGCCGTCTCTGGCGTCGTCGGCGTCAGGATCGCGTCGCATTCCCCGAAGGCCGCCTCGAAATCCCGCCGGATCAGGGTCCGGACCTTCTGCGCCTTCACGTAGTAGGCGTCGTAGTAGCCCGCCGAGAGGACATAGGTTCCGAGCAGGATCCGTCGCTTCACCTCGGCGCCGAAGCCCTCCGAACGCGAGCGTTCGTAGAGATCGAGCAGATCCTTCGGGTGTTCCGCCCGGCGCCCGTACCGGACGCCGTCGAAGCGGGCGAGATTGCTCGACGCTTCGGCGGTCGCGATGATGTAGTACGTCGCGATCGTGTAGGCGGTATGGGGCAGCGAGATCTCGACGAAGCGGACGCCTTCCCCTTCGAGCACGCCGATGGCTTCCCGGACCCGCGCGAGCACGCCGGGCTGGGCACCTTCCGGCGCGAAATACTCCTTCGGCAGGCCGACGACGAGGCCGGAAACGTCTCCGTCGAGCCGCGAACGCAAGGGCGGAACGACTTCGGGCAACGACGTCGAGTCGCGATCGTCGTGGCCCCCGACCGCCTCGAGCGCCAACGCGCAATCGGCGACCCGCCGGGCAAAGGGGCCGATCTGGTCGAGGGACGAGGCGTAGGCGACGAGCCCCCAGCGGGAGACCCGGCCATACGTCGGCTTGAACCCCACCACCCCACAGAAACTCGCGGGCTGGCGGATCGAGCCGCCGGTGTCGCTGCCGAAAGCCAGGGGCACGAGCCCGGCGGCCACGGCGGCCGCGCTGCCGCCGGAACTCCCGCCACAGGCACGCTCGGGATCCCACGGATTCCGGCTCGGACCATGGATCGAGTTCTCGGTCGACGAGCCCATCGCGAACTCGTCCAGGTTGGCGCGACCGACGACGATGGCGCCCGCGCGTTGCAGGCGCTCGACGACCCCCGAATCGAAGGGCGAGACGTAGCCCTCGAGAATTCGCGAGGCGCAGGTCGCGGGTTCCCCCGCCTGCACGATGTTGTCCTTCAGGACGACCGGGAGGCCGTCGAGGGGCGAGGCGGGTTTCCCCGAGGCGATCCGCTCGTCGGCGGCTTCGGCCTCGGTCAGCGCCGCCTCGTCCCGTCGGAAGACGATCGCGGCCAGGTCGGCCCGTGCGTCCATCGCGTCGAGGCTGGCCTGGACGAGTTCGACTGCGCTGCAATCCCTCCGGTCGAGGGCCCCTCGCAGATCCGAGAGGTCACCCGCGAGGAGCGAATCGGCCTTCGCCATCGGATCAACCCCCCTCCTCGAGCACCTTGGGGACGAGAAAGGCCGTTCCCTCGCGTTCGGGGGCATTGCCGAGGGCGATCTCCGGGTCGAGGGGCGGAACGGCCCGGTCCGGACGCAGAGGGGTCGGCAGCTCGAAGCTGTGGGCCGTCGGCTCGACGTCCTGCGTGTCCAGGCGATCGAGCGCGGCCACGTAGTCGAGCATCTGTTCCAGATCCCGGGTCATCGCCGCGATTTCGTCCTGGGAGAGCGCCAGGCGCGCGAGGGTGGCCACTCGCGCGACGTCGGAGGGTTCGATACGGGACATCCAGGCGACCTTAGCACGACCCGGGAACATCCCGGAACGTTGCGCCGGGCCCGGGTGAGGGGTAGCGTGCGCGCGCCATATGACTGAACTTTCTCTGCTTTTTGCGGATGTCGCCCCCGACATCCAGGAAGCCATCCGGGACCTCGGATGGCACAAACCGACCCCCGTCCAGGAGGCCGCCATCCCGAAGATGCGCGCCGGAGGCGACCTGATCGTCCAGGCGCAGACCGGGAGCGGCAAGACCGGTGCCTTCGGCATCCCCCTGATCGAGGCGATCGACACGGACCTGGCCGAGACCCAGGCGATCGTGCTGCTGCCGACGCGGGAGCTCGCCAACCAGGTCGCCAAGGAACTCGACCAGCTGGGCAAATACCGGGGCGTCCGAACGCTGCCCATCTACGGGGGCGTCGCCTATGGCCCGCAGCTCGAAGGCCTCGAGAAGGGCGCCCACATCGTCGTCGGCACCCCCGGCCGCATCCTCGACCATCTCAAGAACAAGCGGATGGATCTCGGCCACACGAAGGTCCTCGTCCTCGACGAAGCCGACGAGATGCTCTCCCTGGGTTTCTGGCCCGACATGAAGGAGATCGCGAGCTACCTGCCGAAGGAGCGCCAGTCCCATCTCTTCTCCGCCACGATGCCCGAGCGCGTCCGCTCGCTCTCCCGCTTCTTCCTGAGCGATCCCGAAGACGTGACGATCGACGGCGACCAGGCGCCCCAGAAGATCGAGCACTACTACTACGTCTGCGCCGCTTCGGAGAAGGAAGCGGTCCTCTGCCGGATCCTTCAATACGAGGATCCGGAAAGCGCCATCATCTTCTGCAACACCAAGGCCGACGTCCGCTTCATCACGGCCTATCTCGCCAAACGCGACTTCAACATCGACCAGATTTCCGGCGACCTGCCCCAATCCGCACGGGAAAAGGCGATCGCCAAGATCAAGGCCGGCAAGCTCCGCTTCCTGGTCGCGACGGACGTGGCCGCCCGGGGAATCGACATCAGCGATCTCGCCTACGTCATCAACTACACGACCTCGGATTCACCCGAGGTCTACGTCCATCGCACGGGACGGACGGGACGCGCGGGCAAGTCCGGCGTCGCCGTCTCGCTGGTCTCCGGTCTCGACATCGGCAACTTCAAGCACATGCAGATCGTGAACGGGATCAAGATCACCGAAAAGAAGGTGCCCACCGAAAGGGACATCGCCCGACGCGCGAAGAAGCGGGCGAAGGAGCGCGAGGCGACCAGCGCGGAAGACGAGATGAACGCGCTCCGGGCCCGGGCCGGACGGGATCTCGAGACGCTCTCCCTCGAAGAGGGAAGGGCGGGAGAGCGCGCCGACGCGGACGAGTCGGCGGCGGCCGACGCGGTCGCCGAAAAGATCGATCGCTTCCTGCCCTTCGTGAAGAAGCTCGCCGAGACCGACGAAGGGCTCCGCGCCCTCGCCGGCATCTGTGCCGCCTATCAGCTCGATCGGGCCGCTCCGGTTCCCGAAGCGGCGAAAAGCGCCGGCGAAAGCGAGCAAGCTGCCGGCGAAGCGGAACCCGAGGCCCCGGAACCCGGATCGGACGAAGCGATCGATGCCGCGCGGGCGGACGAAGCGCCGGCCGCGCGAAGCCGGCGAAGACGAAGCGGCCGCCGCTCGAGTCGGGACGGTCGCTCGGGGGATCAGGGCGATTCGAAGCGCGGGTCGGGTTCGGAACCCCGTCGGCGGCGGCGTGGAGGCAGCGGCGCCCGGCGTTCCTGACGCCCGGCATCCCATCCGGGAAGAGCGGCCGGGCGAACCGGAGCGAGGCGCGCGAGCTGATGGTCGAGCTTTCCGGCGATGGCCCGGAAGGCCTCGGCCGCCCGGGAGTCCGGAGCGCTCTCGACCACCGGCAGGAAATCCGAAACCGAGGCGACGACCTCACCGCTTCGCGGAATCTCCCCCAGAAGCTGCAGATCCCGACCGAGAAATCGCCGCACCACGAGCTGGAGTCGCTCGAAGGCCCGCTTCGCGCCGAGCGCCTGATTGACGATCACCCAGGGGATTGCCGGATCCGGCCGCCGCTCGACCGGATCGCCTCCGGCCCCGGCCCTCTCGCTTCCCGCCATCTCGACGGTCCGCCACAAGTCACGCGCCGCACCGTAGTCCCGACGCTCGAGACGCCTGCGAACGGGGTTTCGCGTCGGAACGCTTCGGACGGACTCCCGGATCGTCGCCAGCTTGACGAATCGGTAGGCATCGACCGAAGCGGTCGGCTCCGGGACCGTCACGATGATCCTGAGATCCCCCGAGTTGAAGAAATCGAGGGCGTGGTTGTTCGCGCCGGCACCCACGTCGATCAGCACGACATCCGCATCGAGATTCGCGAGCTGTCGCAACAGTCGTTGTTTCATCGCCCAGTTCGGGCTCGCCGTGGCCAGGGTCTCGCCCCCACCCGCGATCAGGGAAAGGTTTCGCCGCAGGGGCCTCCGAGCCGACTCGAGGTCCCGGATGTCCCGGGCGAGAAAGGCCCCGAGGTCCGGCCCCGCTTCGAATTCGCCGAAAAGCGTCGCGAGATTCGCCCCGCCGACATCGAGATCGGCCAGGACGACCCGTCTGCCCCGGGCGGCGAGCGCCAATCCGAGATTGGTGACGACGACACTCTTTCCCACGCCCCCCTTGCCGGAAGCGACCGTCACGATGGTCGTCATCGTCGATTGTCTCCCGCCATCGGACCCGGCGGAATGCCGGGCCGATCCCTGCATCGACGTTTTCCGCGTTCGACTTGCGCATGATCTGCACGGGAAGGACGTGCCCCGAGGGGCCATCGGCCCGACGCCTTCAGGCCCCCGGCGTTGCCCGGGGGGTCGGGTCGGACGAAAGGAGGGGCTCCCGCCCCGGATCCGCCCGATCGACGAGGGCGGCGAGCCGGCCCGCTGCCGTGCGGTATGCCCGGGAGGCCGGCGCGCTGGGGCGGTACTCGACGACCGGCAGATATCGCCGCACGGAGTCGGGAACCCAGGGGTCCTCGGGAATCCTGCCGAGGGAGCGGAGTTCGCAGCCGAGGAAGCGCTTCGCAACGCTGTGAAGGCGCTGGAAATGCGCGTCGGTCCCGCCCGTCCGATTCGACAGCAGCCAGGGCGTCGAAGCCGCAGGCGCATCCGAACGCGACGCACCCGTGCTGTCGAGAAGAGTCCAGAGATCGCCAGCGGCGGAGAAATCCCGTCGCTCGATGGATCGGCGGACGGGATTCCGGCTATGCACGCGAACGACCGCCTCCCGCACGGCCGCGAGCTTGATCAGGCGATAGGCATCGACGGAGGCCGTCGGTTCCGGAACGGTGACGACGATCCGGAGATGCCCGGCATTGAAGAAATCGAGGGCGTGGGGGCCGGTGCCGGCACCGAGATCGACCAGCACGATCTCCGCATCGAGCTTCAGGAGATGGCGCAGGAGGCGCTGCTTCATGCCCCAATTCGGATTCGCGGTGGCGAGGGTCTCACCCGCGCCGACGACGAGCGAGAGATTCTTCCAGATCGGTCTTGCGGCATCCTCGAGGCACTCGATCTCCCGGGACAAGAATGCACCCAGATCCGGCCCCTCCTCGAAAACACCAAAGAGTGTTGACAGGTTGCTGCCCCCGACATCGAGATCCGCGAGGACCACCTTCCGACCGAGCGCGGCGAGAGCCAGACCGAGATTCGCCACGGCGACGCTCTTGCCGACACCCCCCTTGCCCGAGGCCACGGTCACGATCGTCGTCATGCCAGACGCTCCATCGCCCCGCCTATGCGGAACCGACCGCTTCGGCGAGCGCAGTCGACTCGGTGAGGGCATCGCAGAGGATCTCCGAGAATCGCTCCGGATCCAGATCGAGATCCTCGAGGACCCGAACCTCGAGGGGATAGGCGAGCGCATCGACCGAGCCGTCGCCTCCCATCAGCGCCCGGATCCCGTCCGCCGCGTGGACGATCTTCACGAGGTCCGTATGCTCTTCCGCGGCTTCGCCAGGGACATGATGATGAGCGATCACCGATCGCAGGGCCGGTCCGAGATTGAAATGATCGGCGACCATGGCGCCGACCTCACAGTGGTCCACGCCGAGTTCCGCCTTTTCCGCCGCGAGCCAGTCGGCTGCCCGCCCCGATTCGACCGCCTCGATCGTGCTCGAGACCTCGGGCTCGAGGAACGCGGACAGGACGGCCTTGCCGATGTCGTGGAGAAGCCCTCCCGTGTAGGCCAGGGGCGCGAGCTCGGCATGGCCCTGGCGCTTCGCGATCAGCCCGGCCGCGATCGCCGTCTTCAGGCCATTGTCGAAGATCCGTGCATCGGGCCCGTATCCCGAAAGCGATTCCTTCATCCAGTTCGCGCCGATCGAGAGCGCCGCGGTCACGATCTTGTCCTCCCCCATCAGGGAGACGGCCTGGGCCAGGCTTTCGACGGGGGAGATCGGGGCGACGACCGGCGAATTCGCGATTCGCAGGACGCGGATCGTCAATGCGGCATCGCGCTCGACGATCCTCACGATGTCCGCACTCGAATGATCCGGATCGTGGCTCATGCGAACGAGCGCCTGCGCGGCGTCGGAGAGCGGCATCAGCTCCCGGACGGCCCGTTCGATCCGCCTCTTCGAAATCATGGACATGCTCCCGTCTCTCCGTTTCGCTTCACGCTCGCCGCAATGCGACCACGAGTCGATCCTCGTCATCGGTCTCGTAGATCGCCAGCTCGTATTCCGCGCCCGCCGACCAGTCGCCCTGGCCCGTCTTCGGAATCCCGAGCGCGATCGGCGTTCCGTCGGGAACGAGTGCCCTCGCCCAGCTCCCCGCGAGCGTATTCAGCATCTCCCCGAGCACTTCCAGGCGGATGGCGGGATCCGGCCCCCTTTCGCCGGTCGTGGCTTCCTCGAGCTCGGCTGCGAGTTCGTCGCCGACCGCCAGCACGAGTTCTCCGGCTGCGGGTTCGATGACGTCGATCCGCGCCCACGAAGCGGACTCGGCGAGGTCCTCCAGATCGCCATCTTCGACGCGTTCGATGTCGGTGAAGGCCATTCCTTCGAGGGTTTCGATGACCGCTTCATCGATCGACTCATCCAGACGGATGGGATCACTCATTCGGGAATTCCTCCTTCGATTCCGCCCAGCACGGCGGAAAGACCAGCTGGCGAAAGGGGCTTCTCGACCATCAGGTCGACGCCCCGCTCGCGAAGTTTCTCGCGCGCCGCTTCATTGAGCAGGCTGCTCACGACGACGACCGGGATATGCTGGAAACGAGGGCTCGCCTTGAGTTTCCGCACGAGGGTGACCCCGTCCATGACCGGCATGTTGAGGTCCGTGACGACGAGATCGACCTCGCGTTCGCGCAGGATGTCGAGCGCCTCCTGTCCATGCCCGGCTTCGGGGAATTCCGCCTCCGAATGACCCACGATCTTCAGGCATCGAATCACGATCTTGCGAGCCACGCTCGAATCGTCCACGACGAGGATGGTCTTCATCTCAGATCTCCCAGGTCTCGCCCGTGCTGGACGAGATCGTGACGCGGCCGCTATCCCGATCGAGTTCGACGGTCCGGCTGTGATGACCGCCGATGTCCTCGGAAACCGGACCGAGTCCGAGCTTCCAGAGATGTTTCTTGACCGCGAGGGCGTTCTTCTTGCCGATGTCGAATCTGGTATCCATGTCGAGAACCTTGGCCCCCCCGGCAAGCTTCACGACCATGCCCTTGCCCCGGGGATCACAACCGAGATCCGCCATCTGCTCGAAGAGAAGGGCCAGACCCGTATCCGCGAAATAGCCGGGTTTCTGTTTCGCCCGCTCGGGATTCGTCTTCGATTTCGGCAGGGCGACATGAACCATCCCCACGGCTTTCTGGGCGGGGTCGAGCAGGATGACGGCCACGCACGAACCGAGGGCGAAGGTCTTGAGGACCCCGCCCGGATCCTTCGTGACGCCCACGTCACCCACTCCGAGAATCTTCGGTGCCATGCCGACCTAACCCAGGAATTCCGCGGCGATCGAGGCGATCCGATCGAGGGGAGCGACGCGTTCCGCCCCGCCCTTCTCGATGGCGACCTTCGGCATGCCGAAGACGACTGACGTCGCCTCGTCCTGGGCGACCGTATGGGCCCCGGCCTCGCGCATGGCGAGGAGCCCGCCTGCACCGTCATGCCCCATTCCGGTCAGGATGATCCCGACCGCATTCGGCCCCACCTCCCGGGCCACCGACTCGAAAAGCACTTCGACCGAGGGACGATGTCCGCAGACACGATCCTCGTCACCGAGTTCGACGCGGTAGACCCCGCCGTGGCGGACGACCCGGAGATGATGGTCGCCGGGCGCCAGCAGGATCCGTCCCGCCTGCACGCGATCCCCGGCTTCGGCCTCCTTCACCTGCATCGCACAGAGTTCGTCGAGTCGCGCCGCGAATCGCTTCGTATAGCCCGCGGGCATGTGTTGCACGATCACGACGCCGGGCATGTCCGGAGGAAAGCTCCGGATGACGCTGGCGACGGCTTCGGTCCCGCCCGTCGAAGCGCCGATCGCGATGATCTTGTCGGTCGACTCCGCGAGGGCCCGCTGCGTCTTCACCATCCGGGGAGCGGCGGCCGAGTCCCGCTTCGCGCGTTTCCAGGCCTCCATATTCGCCCTCGACGCCGCATGGATCTTCTCTCGAAGCTCTCCCATCATCGCCGGCAGGCCGCGCCCGACATCCGCACTCGGCTTCGCCACGAAATCCACGGCACCGGCCGACATCGCGTCGAAGGTGATCTGCGCCCCCCGCTTCGTGAGCGAACTCACCATCACGACGGGCATCGGATGCTGCGGCATCAATTTCTGCAGGAACTCGACGCCGTCCATCCGCGGCATCTCGACGTCCAGGGTCATGACGTCGGGCTCGAGCCGGACGATCATGTCGCGCGCCGCATAGGGGTCCGGAGCGGCACCCACGACTTCGATGTCGGGATCGGCCGAGAGCCCTTTCGTCAGGATCTGACGGACCAGCGCCGAATCATCGACGATCAATACCCGGATCGGATTTCCCATCCAGCCCTCTCAGCCTTCCCAGTCGGACCCGCGCCGATAGACGCCGGGGCACACGTATCGGTAGGGGCAGGTCGTACGATCCAGGGATTCGGCATGGCCGACGAAGAGATATCCCCCTTCCGCCGTGACTTCGTGGAGCCGCTTCACGACCGACCGTTTCGTCTCCGCGTCGAAGTAGATCATGACGTTCCTGCAGAAGATCGTGTGGAAGGGCTTTCGGAAGGCATAACGTCCCTGGATCAGGTTGAATCGCCTGAGCACGACCTCGTTCCGGACCCGGTCGCAGACGCGCAACCGCCCCTCGCCCGCCGGCTCGAAATACGACTTCCGCATCGCGGACGGCAACTGCGAAACGGCCTCCTCGGGGTAGATCGCCGCAGCGGCCTTCGCGAGGGCATCCGACGAGAGATCCGTCGCGAGCAGCCCCGCCTTCCAGCTGTCGTATTCGTCACCCAGGGCGTCGAGGATCAGCATCATCAGCGTGTAGGGCTCTTCGCCCGTCGACGCGGCGGCACACCAGACCCGCAGATCCTTCTCGGCCGGTGGGCGTTCCCGGCCGACGAAATCCGGAAGGACCTCGTCGCGAAAGAACTCGAAATGAGCGGGCTCCCGGTTGAAATAGGTGTGGTTGGTGGCAATCCGGTCGATCAGCTCGGACGTGGCCTCCGAGCCGGGACTCCGTTCGAGGAACTCGATGTACTCGCGAAAGCCGGAGATGCCCCGGCGGCGGAGGACCGGCTGCAGCCGGTTCACGACGAGTTCCTTCTTGTCCGGAGTCAGATCGATTCCGAAGAGCCGCTGGATCAGGTCCCGAAGGTCCTGAAACTCGGCATCCGCCAGTTCGAAGAGTGCCATTTCCGATCCCTGTTCTCGATCCCCCGCTCAGTAGCGCCCGAATTCTTCGTCATCGAGCGCGATCGAGGCCGCCGGGTCCGAACCGTTCGCGCCGGGGGCTCCACTCCGGTCGGCATGCTCCGCGAGGTCGTCCCAGCCACTGACCAGCGCCGACGACGCCGCTGGCGCCGGAGCCGACGCGGGTCGAGCCGGCGGAGGGGCCGCCGAAGGCGCCCTGTGGACGGCGGGAACACCCGGCAGATGGAATCGCGCCAGATTCGCCTGGACCTCGTCCGCCCGACTGCGGAGGGTATCGGCCGCCGCCGCGAGTTCCTCCGCGCTGGCGGTATTCTGCTGGGTGACCCGATCGACCTGGGTCAGGCCGATATTCACCTGGGAGATGCCCTCGGCCTGTTCCTGACTGGCGGCCGCGATCTCCGAGACGAGATCCGTCGCCTTGCCGATCGAGTCGACGATCTGTGCCAGGGATTCGGCGGTCTTCTCCGCGATCGAGCGGCCCTGGGCGACCTTCTTGCCCGAACCCTCGATCAAGGCCGTCGTCTCCTTCGCCGCCTGGGCGCTTCGTTCGGCGAGGTTGCGGACCTCCTCGGCCACGACGGCGAAGCCCTTGCCGTGAACCCCCGCTCGTGCGGCCTCGACGGCCGCGTTCAGGGCGAGCAGGTTCGTCTGGAAGGCGATCTCGTCGATCACCTTGATGATCTTCGAGATGTCCTGGCTCGACTCGTCGATCTCGCGCATCGCCGCGACCATCGTCTGCATCTGCTCGTCACCGCCCTCGGCCGAGGCGCGCGCGGCCGTGGCGAGGGAGACGGCCTGGTTCGCGTTCTCCGCATTCTGACGGGTCTGACCCGCCATCTCTTCCATGGTCGAGCTGATCTCTTCCAGGGAGGCGGCAGACTGGGACGCGTTATCCGAGAGCGTCTG